>JAEKKE010000280.1 GCA_019510535.1 Acidobacteriota bacterium | reverse complement strand
TATCGCCGTTGAGCTTCTGCTCTTCGAGTGGCGACCGCGCAGCCTGGTTCCCGTTGCGATTGCGAGTGCTACGGCCGCGCTTTTCCGTGTCTATTGGCTGGGCGCAGGCCCGCTGTTCGCCATGCCGGCCATTGCGGCCTCTTCTTCCCCCGTGGCCTTGGCGTTGGATATGAAAATATCGCCGAGCTGCTGCAGGGCTCTGCACCGCTCGCCCTGATCGTTGGAATCCTTCTCGCGAAGTCGCTGATGTGGGCATTCTCCCTTGGATCGGGTACCTCTGGCGGTGTTCTTGCGCCGCTCCTCATGATCGGCGGAGCGGTTGGAGCACTTGCCGGGCACCTGGCACACGCTCCCGCCGAGACTCAGGCGTTCTTTGCCTTGATTGGGATGGGATCGATGTTGGCCGGCTCCCTCGGTGTTCCCCTGACCGCCATCATCTTCAGCCTAGAGGTAACGCATTGCCTGCCCGCACTGCTGCCACTCTCGATGGCCTGTATCGCGTCTTACCTGGTTACAGCGCTGATCATGCCTCGATCGATCCTGACCGAGAAACTCAGCCGCCGAGGCTTCCATCTGACTCGCGAATACGGTGTGGATCCGCTTGAACTGGTGCTTGTCCGCGAAGTGATGTCTCCTCTCTCAACCAATCCCCCGGCCCATGCCCTTCCGGCTTTCTATGCCTATGACGATTCTACGACGCGCGGAGCAGCGGAGATCATGGCAACGGAGGGCGTGGAAGCACTGCCGGTCGTCGAGCGGGCTACAGGGCAGATATGTGGCGAACTCTCCATCAGAGGTCTGCTGCGAGGCAGAGAACGATCGATTGAGCGCGAAAACGAGCGTCTGCGTCTCTTCGGATACGATCTCGATTAATAAGGAATCAGATGACTGGCTCGGTGGAGATAAAGAGGCGCACTCGCCGCGAGCTTTTACTGCACGATGCACTGGCTTTTTTCGTGCTGACGCTGGTAACAGCGGCGTTGTTCGTGATGACACTGTTTCTATTTCGGAGTTTCACGAACCATCGTGCAGAAGAGGCTCGGGCGTGGACCGCGAAGGGACAGCAGACACTGTACGCCGGCGATGCGGAAGATGCGGTTAAAGCCTTCCGCATCGCCCTGACGTTTGCTCCTGGGACACCTGCGAATGAGCTATTGCTTGCTCAGTCGCTCGCAGCTGCCGGACCGACGCATACCGAAGAGGCATACAACTCCTTTCTGGGGCTATGGGATGCCCATCCAGGTGATGGGCAAATCAACCTTCAATTGGCTCGGCTCGCGGCACGACGCGGAGATCCGGCAGCAGCCGTCCGCTTTTATCGCGCTGCGATCGATGGACGGTGGGACGAAAATGGAGCGGTACACCGCCGTGAGGGACGGCTGGAGCTGGCTCGCTTCCTGATTGCGCAGCACAACAACGCTGCGGCTCGCGAGGAACTGCTGGTGGTCGCCGGAAACTGGCCCAGGGACGAAGCGGTACAAGGGGAAGTCAGTGATCTACTCGCAAAGATCGGCGCCAGCCAATGAGTAAAGCCACCCAGGGAACACCTGAGGAAAATCAGTTGGACGCGAGGCAGATGCAACAGCGCGAGGAGCGGCTGTTCCTCCTGCTGTCGATCTTTATTGGGGTGATTGCCGGTTTACTCGTCGTGTCATTCCGGATGGCGATTGAATGGCTCCAAGTCCTGTTGCTGGGCTCGGTATCGGAACCTTATCATCTGCGTTTGGTCCTCATACCGGCAGGTATCGGACTAATCATTGCCATTGCGACGCGTTACGTCTTTCCGAACGTTCGCGGCAGTGGTGTGAACCAGACGAAGGCCGCGCTGTACATCCACAACGGATACATCTCCTTCAGGACAGTGATCGGAAAGTTCCTACTTTCCGCGCTGGCGATTGGCAGCGGGCATTCTCTAGGGCCAGAAGACCCATCGTTACAGATCGGTGCGGGCGTGGCATCGCTGATAAGCCGGCGAGTGGGCATCTCACGAAGGAAGCTGCGAATCTTCGCACCGGTTGGCGCGGCGGCAGGTCTGGCGGCTGCATTCAATGCGCCAATCTCGGCAATCTTATTTGTGATTGAAGAGGTCATCGGGCAATGGAGCGCGGCAGTGCTGGGCTCCGTGGTGTTGTCGGCCGTCGCAAGTGTCGTGGTGGCCCGTAGCTTCTGGGGCGCGGAGCCGATGTTCCGGATTCCGGAGGTAGTCCTGCGCGATCCACGTGAATTGCTCGCGTATGCGGTGCTGGGGCTTGCCGGCGGTATTGCGGCTCTGATCTTTGCGAAGACAATCGGCTGGCTGCATCCGTGGCTACGCAAGCAACCGTCGGCATTACGAATCCTGCAGCCAATGCTGGCCGGTCTGATCGTCGGTGGCATCGGCTACTTCGGCTTCCCCCAGGTGATGGGCGCCGGCTACGACGCCATCGATCAGGCAATGCACTCGCAGTTTACCTGGGAGATGCTCCTGATGCTGGCGGGCCTGAAGATTGCGGCAACATCGATTTCCTTCTCCAGCGGAACCCCGGGCGGAATGTTCGCGCCGACGTTGTTCATCGGTGCAACTCTCGGTGCGGCGCTCGGGATGTTTGAGAAGAAATTCTTCCCTGGCCTGAATGGATCCATTGGATCGTACGCACTCGTAGGAATGGGCGTGCTGTTTGCGGCCTTCCTACGTGCACCATTGACCAGCGTATTCATGGTGCTGGAGGTAAGTCAGAATTACTCCATCGTCCTACCGGTAATCCTGGCGAATACGATCGCATATACCCTCTCCCGAAGTCTGCAGCCGGTTCCCATCTTCGAGCTATTGACGAAGCAGAGTGGAATGGTGCTGCCCTCGATGGAGGAGATCCGCGAAGAAGACGAACTGCGGCTGGAAGATGCGCTGGAACCCGTCACCGTGCCGGTAGTGGAAGACTCGAACAACGTAGCCGATGCAATGCAAGTGATGGGACAGGAAGGGGTAGTCATGGTGCATTGTGGGGATGGACGCTGGTATGTAATGCAGCGTGACGAGATAGACGGTTCGGGCCGCGACACTTTGATCAAGGAATTGACACATGGGGAGCGGACGCCCGTGCTCTATCCGGACCTGCCACTGGCAAAGGCCCTCCCGCATCTCGAACGATGGGATCTGCTGCCTGTAATCAGTCGTGCGGGAGGAGCGTTGGAGGGTGTCGTCACCCTTCCGGGTCTGATGAAGCGCGATCACAATAGCCTTAGCGGAGACTGAGCAGCATTGAGCCAGTACGGGGTGAAGCGCTGGATTATGTGAAGAAGAGTAGGATCACTGCGCCAGGTTTGGAACCAGCCATACAGGCAACCGACTACGGGTTGCTATTTCCTGTTTGACAACCAGTCCCTGAAATGCGATTCGCCACCCATCTGCAGATATAATCCGATGGCTATGGCGATTTTCACAACGGCTGAAGCAGACAACCAGCAACTCGATTGGACCATTCTCCGAGACGGTGGCGTTTATCTCTATTGGCGCCAGGAAATCCTTGCAGACGATCTGAAGTGGCTCAAGTCGAACGGATACAGAGTCGTCACCTTTGAAGCTGCTGAGTGGGAATCTGAGCACAGGATGCATGAGTCGCTGAAGGTTCAACT
>JAEKKE010000144.1 GCA_019510535.1 Acidobacteriota bacterium | reverse complement strand
TCGAGCTTCCAGTCGGAAGACGGCGTGCCGTCAATTTCGATATCTCCAGAGCCGGTTCCAGCCCGCAGACCTCCGTTGAAACCATGAATCCGGAGGGAGCCGGATCCCGTTTGCGCGCGTACGTCGCCCGCGGCCGACTGGCGAAGCTCAATGTCGCCAGAACCCGTCTGAAGCGTCGCTGAACCATGAATTCCGTCGGCTCGGATCGATCCTGAGCCGGTTTCCAACTTCGCGTCTGAGCCAATATTTGAGACTTGAACGTCGCCGGAACCGGTATTGGCGGTAACTGCTCCCATGATTCCGCCGATCATGACGGAACCGGAGCCAGAGTTGGCCCGGAGAGTTGTCGCAGTTGGAACGTTGATGTCGTAGTCGATGACGATATTGCGGTAAAGATCGTTGTTACCCTGAGTCTGACCGATCGTAATGCTGGAACCCGACTGAACAATGGGCGGGTTGGCGGCAATCTGGCGGATGCGCTCGTCGGCATTACCGGCAAACCACCCTCCGGAGCCGGCGCGAACGTGGCCGACGATACGAACCTCCGAATTCGAGCCGGGAACAACCTTGACGTATCCGGAACCAGTGGAGACGCTGACATTGGTCGACCCGGAGACGGTGAGGGTACGGGAAAAGTCCTCGGCCGTGGCGAGTACGGCGACGGCTGCGAGTGCGGTTGCGGTAAGTAGAGTACGAAGGATCTTCATGGTTGTTCCCTCTATGGTTTCACGATAAAACGCAGGTTACTGCTGCAGAATGACCTGGTCGTTCTGGTTAAGACCGCTCAGAAGCTCGGTCCTTGTGCCGTTGGAGATGCCTACTTTTACGGGGACTTTCCGGCGGCCCTTCTCTGCCTTGGAATCCGGGATCTCAATGCTGGCGTTACGCTGCTTATCGTAGATAACAGCCTGCTCGGGGACGGTTAGCACATTCTTGTGTTCTTCGAGGATGACCTCTGCGTTCGCAGTCATATTGGCCTTCAACTCGCCGCCGGGATTGTCGATCGATACCCGTACTTCGAAGGTCGTAACGTTGTCCTTCTCGACACCCAACGGAGCGATTTTTGTGACCTTGCCGTTGAAGACTTTGTCCTTGAAGCTTTCCACGCGGATGCGGGCCGGCTGACCCAGGTAAACCTTGCCGATATCGCTCTCATCGACCTTGCCCTGTACGTAGACCTGGGTTGTGTCGCCAAGGGTCATGACCAGGGTTGCGGTGGATCCCATCACAAGAATGGAGCTGACGGCATTGCCCAGCTCTACGTCGCGGGAGAGGATCATGCCGTCGATCGGCGAGACGATGTTGGTGTAGCTAAGCTGTTCTTCAAGCTGTTTGAGCGATGCCTGAGCCTGCGCGACCTGTGCCTCCGCCTGGTGCAATTTGGCGGTGTCAACCGTGATCTGGGCGAGGGCCTTATCGCGCGCATTGGCGGCGGCGGCGTACTTCTGCTGTGCGTCGTCCAGCGCCTGCTGGCTGACAACGCCCTGCTTCGACATCGCCAGAGCCCGTTCATAGGTATTTTTGAAGTTGGGCAGATCGGGGGCCTGGGCGTTTACCTTGTCCAACTCGATTGCGGCGGCGGCGGCCCGGGCATTGGACTCTGCGGCGGTCAGTTGCGCCTTCTGGGCGGCAACCTGATCGAGAAGTTCCTGCTGGTCAAGCTGCGCAAGGGGCTGGCCCACCTTGACGGGCTGGTTGATATCGGCAAAAAGCTTGGTGACGATGCCGGAGGCCTTGGATTTGACCTCGACTTTTACGATGGGCTGAACCTTACCGGTGGCAACTACAGAGCGAGCGATGTCGCCGCGTTCAACCTTCGACAACTGGGAAGCATCAATCTTCGAGC
This sequence comes from Acidobacteriota bacterium, assembly GCA_019510535.1. Classification (GTDB taxonomy): domain Bacteria; phylum Acidobacteriota; class Terriglobia; order Terriglobales; family Acidobacteriaceae; genus Terriglobus. The sequence continues at coordinate 23,857 of JAEKKE010000144.1, read as the reverse complement.
TGGAACCGGAGGCCTTGATGGCAAACGTAAGGCCGGCGGCCAGGACGACGACGGCGATGCCGCCCCAGATATACAGTTTGCGCTTGGATTTGCGGGGTGCGGCCATGGTACTCCTGATCCTCCGGTGGATGGGTTACGGAAGGGAGTACGCGCGAGATAGGAGGTTGGTTCCCTGAAAATGAGGTAACCCGGAGTTGCTTTGCGGATTAGTACTTCCGCAAGACCCCCAGGACCTTTCCCTGGATTGTTACCGCGGCTGCCGGGGCGAAGATCGGCGCCATCTCGGAGTTTGAGGGCTGTAGGCGAATCATGCTGCCTTCCCGGTAAAAGCGCTTTAGTGTGGCATCCGTGCCATCCACCAGGGCGACGACAATTTCGCCCTCCCGGGCGGTGCGGGTGCGCTCAACCAAAACATAGTCGCCGGAGACGATATGTTCATCCCGCATAGAATCGCCACGGACCTCCAAAGCGAAGACCTCCCGGTTGCCAAGAATATCGCTGAGCGAGATGGTCTCGGCCGTCTCGACGGCTTCTACCGGTCGCCCAGCTGCAATACGGCCCAGCAGAGGCAGGCGGTCGGTACCTTTCTTGGAAGAACGTGCCGGCAGAACATCGATCGAGCGGCTGCGATTGTGCGCACGCTGCAACAAACCTTTGTTCTGCAGGTTCGTGATGTGTTTATGAACGGTGGCAAGCGAATTAACGCCAAGGCCGCTGGCGATCTCCTCATACGAAGGGGAATATCCGCAACGCTGCGTGAATGAGGTGAGGAAGTCGAGAACGTCCTTTTGCCGCCGGGTAATTGCCATGTCTGACATTCTAGCGAATAAAAGGCGAATCGCAACAGGGAAGACGTTAGGGGGTAACGGGGTAAATTCCCCTTTAGATTCCCGTTTTGGGGCTGCGGCAAAAAAGTCCTGGTAACGCAGATTTGCGGTTACCCCCGCGCACGAATCAAGGTAGGTACATAAGTCTTATCTGCAAAGACGTGAACGAACGCAAGAGTCGGAACTACAGCTTTTCGCTAGGTTAGTCAGTGAATTGGAGAAACAAATGGGAATTCTGCTGGTGGAAGACGATAAAGCCCTTGGAATGCTCTTGAAAAAGGGACTCGAAAAAGAAGGTCATCAAGTCGAGTGGTTACAGGATGGAGAAGCCGCACTCCATCACGCAATGGAAGAAAATCCGGAGCTTGTCGTTCTGGATCTGAGTTTGCCCAAAATGGATGGAGCTCAACTGCTTGAGGAAGTACACCGCAGGTTGCCCCACACCTCCGTCCTTGTACTGACGGGCCGGACCCAGGTCGAAGAGCGGGTGCGCTGTCTGGATCTGGGAGCCGACGACTATCTGCTCAAACCATTCAGCTTCCATGAATTAACAGCGCGCTGCCGCGCCGTGATGCGCCGGAAGAAGCACGTACCGGATCAGCTTCTGAAGTACGGTGTCCTGGAAGTGAACCGTATGCTCCGTCAGGTGCATGTTGCCGACGTGGAGGTAGAGCTGACCTCAAAGGAATATGCTCTGCTCGAGTACCTCCTGCTCCATAAGGGGAAAGCCGTTTCCCGTGCACAGCTTCTGAAGGGTGTTTGGCGGACAACGTCCCATACTGGCACCAATGTTGTGGACGTATACATCAACTACCTGCGCCGAAAGTTGACCGTGCAGGACGTGTCAGATGGCGCCGCGTTGATTGAAACGGTTCGCGGCGAGGGTTATCGGTTACGGAATATGCCATTCCTCGGTGGCCTCCCGGAAAAATCAGGTTCACAGAGCGTAGCCGCCGGTAGTACAACACGGATGTTGCGACACGCGTGACAATTATGGATCGTGAACAGGTACAGGAACTGAGCGTGATGCTGCATGACCTGTGCCAACCGCTGACGGCGCTGCAGTGCCGTCTAGAGTTGGCAGAGATGGAGGGCGACGAGGAGGGTATGCGTCGCGCCATAGCCGACAGTCTGACGGAATGCGAGCGCTTGAATGGCATCGCAATGCGGATGCGGCAGCAGCTTCGAGAAGCGATGCAAGACGGGCCAGGGGACCTAAAATAATGCCATTTGAAACCAGGGTGGCGAACGGATCGGTATCCGTTCGCCATGCCGTTGTGGTCAGCGCAGACGGAGACCGACGTTTTCGATGGGTTACATCGCTTGAGGGCCTGCGCTGGCAGGTAGAGGCCGCGTCCGGTGGCGCTGAGGCCATGGCGAGCATGGAACAGCGTATTCCAGAAGCTCTTATTGTCGACAACTGGTTGCCGGATCTGGAAGTGGATGGATTTATCGCCTGGGTACGTCAGGCATTTCCATCGGTCGATATTCTGCGCGCCGATGGCGCACCGGTGGGAGACGGACCGAGAAGCCCACGGCGGCACGAGTTGCTGCATGTCCTGCGTGCAGCAGAAGAAGATATGGCGGAGGCGCCGCAGCCGGCGCCCGCAATCCTCGAGCGAGAGCCTGCGGCGCCCGTCCCCGTGATTGTTCCCGCCGAGCTACCCGTAGACGCAGCCTTGTTACCGGGAATGATCGGTAATAGCTCGGGCATGCGCGAGCTGGCTCGCATGGTTCGTTTGGTCGCTCCCCGCGATACGACCGTCCTGATTGAAGGCGAGACGGGAACCGGTAAAGAGGTGGTTTCAAGGGCGATCCACCGGCTCAGCCCTCGCTCCCAGAAGCCATTCGTGACCTTGAACTGCGCCGCCATTCCGGAGGCGCTGTTGGAAGCCGAACTGTTCGGGCACACTCGCGGCGCCTTTACCGGTGCTGTGCAGTCACGTACCGGCCGCATCGAGGCGGCGAATGGCGGCACCTTGTTCCTGGATGAAATTGGTGAGATGCCGCTGCCGTTGCAGGCCAAGATGTTGCGCTTTCTGGAGAACGGAGAATTGCAGAAGGTCGGCGACAATGAGACCGTTCGGGTAGACGTGCGTGTGATCGCTGCAACCCACCGCGACCTGGAACGGCTAAGCCAAGAGCGCACCTTCCGGCTGGACCTCTACCATCGGCTGGCAGTTTTTCCCGTTGTCATTCCGGCATTGCGCGAGCGGGCGGAGGACATTCCGCTGCTGGCGACACATATCCTCAATAAGCTTGGCGAGACGATGCCGCAGAAACGCCTCTCCCAGGCGGCCCTGGAGGTCTTTCGGGGATACGACTGGCCTGGAAATGTCCGCGAATTAGGGCATGTTTTGGAGCGAGCGGCCATTCTGGCGGAAGACCGTCCAGAGATTGGAATGACGGAAGTGATCCTCCGCCGCAAACGGGCATAGGGAATTGTCATCCGTTCCAGAGGTCAATCTTACGAGCGCACTTACTTCCAAGACCGGGCGAAAAGCCCGGTTTCTTGTTTCGCTCTAATGATTGAGGCTGAGAGCCTTCTTAGATGTCTGCCTGAAGGATGGAGCCAAACCTGCACTCTCTATCGGCGATAAGTCCAATCGCTTGAGGGAGGGATGTCTGATGCAGACAAGTGCGATCAGTGATGCGTTGACGCGGTATCTGGACCTGGCCAGCTCCCAGATGAAGCTAACGGCCAGCAATATGGCTAATGCTGACACTCCCGGCTACCGGACTCAGGGTTTCAGTTTCGAAGATGAGATGCGGCACGCCATGGAGGGCACCGCAAGCGGCACATTTACTCCGTCTACTCAGGATGTTGATGGCCTGGTGGCCCGGCCGGACGGCAACAATGTCTCCCTTGAGCGTGAGGGCATGCAGTTGGCAAAGTCACAGCTTGCTTTCCGAACCGGTGTGGAACTTCTGAAGCGGGAATATTCGCGCGTCATGGACGCGATCAAAGCGGACGGTAAGGCATGAACCTGTTTGGTGTGATGGATGTCAGCGCATCCGCGCTGCAAGCCGAGAGAGTTCGCGCCGAGGTAACGGCCAGCAATATGGCCAATGCGGAGACGACCCGCACCGCCGATGGAGGACCGTACCGCAGGCAGCAAGTGGTCTTCCAGACCGCCGGCCAGGATGGCACGTTCGGCGCTGCCTTTATGTCGCATCTGGGAATGCACGGCGGCTCTGTGAGCTCAAATGCGACCGGAGGCGTGGAAGTTGCCGGAGTGCAGGACGATGCCAAAGCGCCGATCATGCGTTTCGATCCCGGGCATCCGGATGCCGATGCCAATGGATATGTCGCATATCCCGACATCGATCCGCTGACCGAAATGGTGGAGCTGATGAGTGCGCAGCGCAGTTATGGCATGAATGCGTCGGCAGTACAGGCAGAGAAAAGCATGATCACCAGCTCGCTGGACATCTTGAAGTAAGAGACAGATATGGACGCCATTCGGCTAACAGGAACAATTCCCGGAATCGGCAATGCGGTCAAGCCACCAGCTTCGACCGAGCAGGCGGAATCTCCTTTTGCCAATGTTCTGGCAGGTGCGCTGCACGATGCCACCGCATTGGAGAAGCAGGCGCAGACGGCTGTAAAAGGCTTGATGGACGGCAGCGGCGTCGAAATTCACGAGGCGATGATCGCAACCCAGAAAGCGGACATGGCTTTCGAGTTAGCTCTGCAGGTACGGAATAAAGCCGTAGCTGCCTACCAGCAGATGATGCAGATGCAGTTCTAAGACATAACAATGCCAGATCAGAAGACTGAACTACAGAAAACAGGTTCTACCCCCGGTCTCAGCGATGGCGCCGCTCCCTGGCAGCGTCTGGTGAGTAATGTCGGGAGCCGCTGGAATGCTTTACCGAAGGCGCAGCGTTCGCGTTTGATGCTGGCATCCGCAATCGTACTTGCAGTAGTTGCTGCTTTCAGCTGGTACGGCTCCCGCACAGAATGGAAGATGCTTTTCAGTGGACTTGATCCCAAGGATGTGCAAGCCGTCAGCCAGGAACTGAGCGCGGCAGGAATCAATGCCAAGATTTCGTCCGACGGCAGCGAAGTACTCGTGCCCGAAGAGCTGCTGGACAAGGCACGCATGGAAGTGGCCAGCAAAGGCATGCCGCAGAGCGGACGCATGGGCTTTGAGATCTTCGATAAACCGAACTGGGTCGGTTCCGAGTTCGATGAGAAGGTCAACTACCAGCGTGCTCTTGAAGGTGAGCTGGAACATACGATTGGCACTCTTGGCTCTGTGCGTTCTGCGCGTGTCCACCTGGCCATGGCCAAGCAGGGTTTATTCAGTGCGGAGGATCATCCGGCCAAGGCGACGGTAGTGCTGAAGCTTCGCCGTTCGACCATGGCTCAGGGCGAGGCTGAATCGATTCGCAATCTGGTAGCCGGCGCAGTGGAGAATCTGCAGCCGGATCAGGTGAACCTGGTGGATGCGGATGGTCATGTGAACATGAGCGCGCCGACACAGTCCGCGCAGCAGACCGATGCTGTCCACCCAGCAGGCCAATGGCCAGGGCAATGTTCCACCTCTGATGCAGAACGGCAATGTGCCTGTATATCCGCAGGGTGGCAGCGGGACGAGCAACAACGCTCGTGAAGAGAGTGCCAACTATGCCGTAACCCGCCACCTGAGCCACATGCAAGAGGGTCCGGGCCGGCTGAAGCGGCTTACTGTGGCTGTTCTGGTAAATGATCGTCCGCAACTGGAAGGCGCAGGCAAGGACATGCATACCGTCTGGCATGGCCGCAGCAGCGAAGAGATGCGCCGCCTGGAACAACTCGCACAGGCATCCACGGGGTTTGATCCCAAACGCGGAGATCAGCTTGTTCTTGAGAACATCAGCTTCCAGACGAACAGCGCGGAAGTTCCATTGACTCCACTGCAGCGCGTGACAGAGCAGACGCAGGAACTGATCCGGACGCCGGGTGTACTTCGCACTGTGGGCCTAGTGGCGATGGGGCTGCTTCTGGTGATGTTCGTCCTGCGTCCGATGGTCAAGCAGACCGCGGCGCTGATGCAGGAACCGGAGGCGCCAGCATTGATGGCGCAGCAGACGCCCGCTCTTGCTGCTGTCGGGGCAGGTGCTGCCGCAGGTGTTCTACCGATTACAGAGGCAGCGTCCCTATTGACGCAGGGATCTCCGGATACGCCGGTACTGGGCGCCTCGAACGGCCTGAAAACAGAGAACAGTGAAGAGGAAATGATCTTCGAACAGGTCAAGAAGCAAATCCGTTCGGAACCCAAGCAGAGCACGCGCCTGCTTGAGCACTGGATCGCTACGGACATGGACGAATAACGCAACCCCTTTTCTTGGTGACGAAAAATGGCTTCTCAAAACAATTCGCCGATGACACGGGCCGCAGGCCTGCGCAAAGCGGCAGTCTTCATGGTCGCGATAGGTGATGACCTCGCAAAGGAGATGTTTCAGTATCTGTCTGAAACAGACGTTCAGCGCGTGACGGAAGAGATCATGCGCCTCGGCACGGTTCCCAGAGAAGAACTGGCAAACGTGATCGGCGAGTACTATGCCTTGCAGGAGACGCAGAAGTTCGCAACCCGTGGCGGCGTTGACTATGCCCGCCGGCTGCTGCAAAAGGCCTTTGGAGAGAACCGCGCAGAAGAGCTGTTAAACGAAGTGTGGCGCCTGCGTGAGCGCTCTATGAGCGACCTCACCATGTTGCAGAAGATTGATCCACGGCAGCTGTCGAAGTTCCTCGAGGGCGAGCATCCCCAGACAGTCGCACTGGTCCTGGCTCACCTGGAAGCCGGCCGCGCCGCGTTGGTGCTAATCGCTCTTAGTGAGGAGCTGAGGACTGAGGTGGTGAAGCGGCTCGCGGAAATGCGTCAGTTCTCTCCGGAGATGGCACAGAAGGTTGCATTGCAACTGTATCGCCGCTCTGAATCGATCGGACAGAACAAGAAGCATTCATATGCCGGTTTCAAGGCCGTGGCCGAGATGCTGAATCGCGTAGATCAGATGTTGAGCAAGAAGATCCTCGAAGACATCGAGCAGAACCAGCCCGAGATCGCGCTCGGCATCCGCAACCTGATGTTCACCTTCGACGACCTGCTTACGGTACCTCAGGCCGGTATTCGCGAGATCGTTGGCGCGGCGGACAAGAAGATTCTGTCGACGGCAATGAAGGGCGCCAAGGAATCGCTACGTGCGCACCTGTTCCAGGCGATGAGCACGCGCGCTGCCGAAATGCTTCGCGAGGATATGGAAGTGATGGGACCCGTCCGCTCGCGCGATGTCGCTCAGGCCCAGCAGGAACTGCTAGCCCTGGCACGGCGGCTTGAGGCAGAAGGAAAATTGATGCTGAGGATGGAGACTGATAATGACCTTTCCGCTTGAGTCTACGGGGCGTGATCACTCTGTAGGCCCGCTACGGTTCCGGTCGCATGGCCGCCTAGGACGTGAGGTACCGCCTGCCGAAGTAGAAGAGGATCTCACAGCTGAATTGGAAGGCCTTCGCACAGCGCTTTTTCAGGCAGAGCAGCAACGCATCGCCGATGTTTCCCTGGCGCGCGAGCAGGGTGCGAAACAGGCACGCGCAGCAATGGAAGAAGAGGCAGAGGAGCAGCGCGCCGCAGCTCGTCGCGAGATCATTGATGCCGTAGAGGCATTTGAAACAGAACGCAAACGTTATTTTGCCGATGCTGAAGCGGAGGTCGTAAAACTTGCCCTCGCTTTGTCTCGGCGCATTCTGAATCGTGAAGCGAAGCTTGATCCTCTTATGCTGCGCGGCGTTGTTCGTGTGGCGGTAGAGCAGATGACAAGTGAAGATGAAGTCCGCCTTCGCGTGCCTCGTGCTGATGTTGCCGCGTGGACAGAGATCCTGCAGGGCGAGGATGTTCAGGTAGAAGGCGATGCGGGGATGCAGCCCGGGAGCTGCGAACTCTATACCAAATGCGGCTCTGTCGACCTGGGAGTGGAAGCGCAGCTTTCCGAGATTGAGACCAGCTTCTGCGAGCTTCTCGGAAAGCGTCCCTCATGAGGTTGCAGCGCTTTCACGCACGGCTGTCTTCGACGCCTTCATGGCGGTGGAGCGGACGTGTTGCTGAAGCAGAAGGGCAACTGATCGAGGCAGACGGGCCTCCTTGTTCCGTCGGCGAGTGCTGTGAAATCGTCGCTGACGGCAACCGGCTTGAGGCAGAGGTTGTAGGCATTCGCGGCAGCCGCACCCTGCTGAGTCCAGTAGATGCGGTTGCCGGCGTTCGTTTCGGTGCAAAGGTGTTTGCGATGCGTCGCAGACCGTCGCTTTCTGTGAGCGAGCAGATGCTCGGCCGTGTGTTTGACGCGGGCGGTCAACCGATCGATGGGGGCCCATCGCTCGATGCGATCGAACGGTGGCCATTGGATGTGAACCCTCCAGGTCCGATGGAGCGAAAGCCAATTCGTGAGCCACTTGGAACAGGGCTGCGCGTCATCGATGGAGTTCTTTCCGTAGGCCGCGGACAGCGTATCGGTATCTTTGGCGGATCGGGTGTCGGTAAGAGCACGCTGATCGGCATGATGACCCGCAATACATCGGCGGATCTTACGGTGGTTGGTCTCGTCGGCGAGCGCGGACGAGAGGTTGGCGAGTTTCTTGAGGACGCCATCGGCGAAGAAGGGCGCAAGCGCAGCGTGGTCATGGTGGCGACCAGCGACCAGTCTCCACTGATGCGTATGCGTGTGGCGATGTCTGCAACATCGGTAGCAGAGTACTTCGCTGCGCAGGGTAAAAATGTACTGCTGGTTCTGGATTCAGTGACTCGTTTTGCCATGGCGGCGCGCGAGATTGGACTCGCCGCGGGCGAGCCGCCAGCGAGTAAGGGATACACCCCTTCGGTATTTGCCAAGACAGCGCGGCTGCTGGAGCGTGCTGGGAATTTCCAGACGGGTAGCATTACAGCGTTCTATACAGTTCTGATGGAAGGCGACGATCAACAGGATCCGATTGTGGATTCTGTGCGCTCCATCGTCGATGGGCATATCGTGCTTTCTCGGCAGATGGCCGGAGCAGGATGGTATCCGCCGGTAAACGTCGTGGACTCGGTGAGCCGTTTGATGCCGGCAGTAACAACGCCTGAGCATCTGCGTATAGCGAATCACGTCCGCCGGCTGCTGTCGGCCTATGCAAAGTCAGAAGACCTGATTCGCATCGGCGCTTATCAAACTGGTAACGATGCCGAGCTCGACGAGGCAGTGCGGATGCGTCCGGTGCTGCAACAGTTCCTGCAGCAGACTGCAAATGAACAGGTCGATCGGGACGCTGTATTGCGTGCATTATTCTCTCTCGGTTTGGGGAGCTAGGTTATGGAGCTGGCGCGGGCTGCGCTTTTACTGCGTGTTGCGGAGACCGAAGCTGAAAAGGCAGAGGGTGTCCTGCAACAGGCATTTATGAGCAGGCAACAGATCGAACAAAACATTCGAACAATCCAGTCACGACGAGATGCCCTGAAGAAGAATGCGCAGGATGCACTGAGTGTCGGCGACTCCGAACAATGGATTCTGTCTTCGTCGGAGTCAGCGTTCATTGATCAAAAAGAGAGAAAGCTTAACGAAGATCTTATCCGTGCGAATGAGCGCATTCACGTGGCGCAAGAGGCGATGCTCGTACAACAACAGAAGCTCGAACAGATGAAGTCGCTCTATCGGGAGGCGATGAGAGCTCGGGCCGCTGCAGAAGATCTTCGTGCACAGAAAGCTGCGGATGAGTTCTTTCTCATCAAGCAACATGCGGCAAAGAAAAAGATTGCTAAAGAGACACTAATATAAAGCGCTGTTGTTTTGGAACGTGAACTGCACATATCCAGGGCATGATGGACATGGCAGCAGCGACGATCGGATCCTTGCTCGTGCGAGGAACGGCTATATCGTCTGACGTGCACGCGACAGGGATTAGCGACAACCTGTCGGGCACAGGAGACTCGCTGTTTGCCGGCATGTTTGAAGCAGCAGCGGGAACCGGTGCACAAACAGCGACGGATGCGCCGATTCCGGCTGACGGCAAGACTAAGGTTCCTGCAACACAGACGTCACTCGCTGGAACATTCGACAAAGCTCCCGATCTTTCTCGCGGATCTCTGCAGCAGACTACTGCCGCCGTAGAAACAGTGCCGCATTCAAGCGAGACATCAGCAGCGTCTATTCCAACTGCTCCACAGATTGTTATTGCGCCCCAAGCTGGTGCTGAGGCTAGTGATGCTGTACCACAGCAAATGGAGAGCGCTTCCGATGTTGAAGCCCCACAAGCTGATCCTAAGAACGCGGTAGGGTCGATTGCTGCACAGGCATCGCCAGCCCCAGTGGCTCAGGATAGATCGCAGGCGGTTGACATTAAGCTGTTGCCGCAGGTTCCGCGCGAATCAGACCCAGAGCCAGTTTCACAACCAGAGAATGACTCGCCTGTATCAGGCAGCGATAAGGGAAAGACTTTAGATACGGAACCTGCCGTCGCAGTGGCCGTGAAGCCAAATGCTTCTACACCACCGATTCCGGTACAGCCAGCGCCTGTGACTAAGGATGCGCCCGCGCAGCCAGAGATACCGGCTCAAGCGAATACGGTAGTACAGGCGACTCCAGAGGAAGTACGGGCGACTCCAGACCAGCAAGCTACTTCAACACCGGAAACCGTCCCCCAGCCACAAGTTCCGTCGCAAACGCAGGAGCCGAAGGCGGGTACGGGAACGCTTCCGCTCGTCATGCCGCGCGGACATCAATATGCTTACCAGCCCATCGTTCGCGCTATCGACATTGGCTCTGGAACCGATGTGCCGCAGGCGGACTCACTGGTAAAAGCAGACAGCCCGAAGTGTCAGATTTCAACCGATACAAAAGAAGATGTACCGCAGGTGTCATCGTTCTCTGATGAAAAGAACGATGCTCAGGACAATGCCCAGGATGGGAGCCTTGTTGCTGCCGTTATAGTTCCTGCGATACCGGTACAGTTAGCCGGGGCCGAGCCGACCAAGGTTGGCAAAGATGCACAGTCTTCTTCTGATTCCCATTCCGTTGTACGTGGCAGCAGCAAGGGTTCTGTCTCTGGAAAGATCTCACACGGGGAGACCGGAAACAATGTTGCTCCCCAGCAGCAGCTTATCCAGGGCGATGCCGCCGTCAATGCCATGCCGATGACCGCTACGGCTCCAACTATGCAGGCGCAGGAAGATAGCGTCGAGGGTCCGCTTCAGTCGGTTGCCGCGGTGAAGACGGTAACAACAAAAGCGGTTGCGGGTAAGTTTGGGCGTCCAGCTCAGGTGGCAGGACGGCAAAAAGAGGCCACTGCAAAAGATGAAAAGTCCGCTAAGGATGAGGCAGGAGTAACGAAGTCCGTGCAGGATGTTTCCGCTCCGGCGGAAAAAAATACCTCCGCAGCCAACGAAACGGCTGTTCCGCAGGCGACGCATTCTCCCGCCGTCCACACAGTAGATAACAAGCTGCATGTGTTCTCTGCTCTGAAGGTAGAGACAGGGGCGAATAATCTCCAGGATCTGACCGACGCTCCGAAGCCGACTCCGTCAGGTTCTCACGACCCGTTTGCGCGCCTGGATGCGGCTGCAGGATCGAATGCGCAGGAGAACGGCGCACAGTGGGTAGCCGCCGGACATCGCCAGATTGAAGTGGCGATTGCGGATGAAACACATGGTGTGATGCATGTGCGGGCTGAGAAGGGAACCGACAACACGGTGCAGGCCGTGGTGATGGCGAGCAGTGAGTTTTCGCACGAGGTGCTGAAAGCTGAAGCACCACATATGACAAGGGCAGAGCAGAAAAAGCTGGTATGGCGGCAGGTAGGAGCTTCTCCTTCCTTGTCGACCACATCACGCGGTTTAGGGCTGTTGAGTGTCCGGGCGTAAGCCGGATTAAGGAGAGACGGAAATGCAGGTAAATGCAAATGCGGCAAGTCCGATGGCCTCGACATCGGATACGAGCAGTTCAAAAAGCAGCAGTAGCAGCAGTGGTGGCAACAATATCACCGCGAGCGACTTCATGACGCTGTTGGTGGCCGAGATGAAGAACCAGGATCCCACGCAGCCGACCGATCCTAGTGCATACCTGCAGCAGCTGGTGAGTGTGAACAGCCTGCAGCAGTTGATCTCGATCAATCAAGGCATTACTTCGCTGACGTCGGGCACCGGCTCGACAGATTCAAGCTCCAGCGGCAACTGATAAAGATTTCCAGCAACACGGACAAAGGATAGGAGAATTACGATGGGTGCATTTTCAATTGCGTTGACGGGCCTGAAGGCAAATACCGTGGCGCTCAATACGATCGGCAATAACCTTGCGAACCTCAACACGGTGGCCTTCAAGGGCGCTACAACCGAGTTCGAAGACCTCTTCTACCAGCAGCTCGGCGAGTCTGGTTCCGGCAATGCGCTGCAGTCCGGACTCGGTACTCGCGTCTCCGGAACGGTGGGAGACTTTTCGCAGGGTGGCCTGACCACGACAAACAATGCCACCGATATGGCGCTGAACGGCGACGGTTTCTTCGTGATCCAGGATCATGGTCAGCAGCAGATTACGCGCGCCGGCGACTTCCAGCTCGCGAAGGACGGCTATCTGACGACTCTGGATGGCGCAAGCGTGATGGGCTTCCAGAGCACTGATGGAGTGACTGTAGGCACCGGCGGCGCCCTGGCTCCGATCCAGCTTCCGATCGGTTCCAATCAGGCGGCCAGCACCACCAAGAATGTTGGTCTGCGGGCGAATCTGGACTCTTCAGCGGCCACTGGCACAACCTTCGCCAGCTCCGTAAGTGTGTACGACTCCCTCGGAAACACGCACCTGGCGAGCGTCAAGTTCACGAAAACCAGCAATACGACCTGGAATTACGACATCGAGCTTCCCTCCGGCGATATCTCGGGCACACCCTCGAACAATACCGGCACGCTGACTTTCGACTCGACTGGCAAGCTGGTCGGACCGAGCAGCAATATCACTGGCATTACCTTTCCGGGACTGACCAATAGCGCCGCAGACCTGAGCTTCAACTGGTCGCTCTATGACGGCGCCGGCAACGGGATGATCTCGAGCTCAAGCTCTGCCTCCGCTACTGCGTCTACCACCCAGGACGGGTATGCGAGCGGTACCTACCAGAACTTCTCCATTGATTCCAATGGCATCATCTCGTCCAAGTACAGCAACGGCCGTAGCAGCGTGGTCGGCCAGTTGGCGATCGCCACGGTTAGCGACACCCAGGGTCTGACCCGCGTCGGCAACAACTCCTTTATCTCCAGCCAGGCATCCGGTCTGCCGTCGATCGGCGTTGCCGGTGCAGGCGGCCGTGGCACGGTGCTGGGAAATTCATTGGAACAGTCCAATGTTGATATCGCCGGTGAGTTTTCGCGCCTGATTGTGGCCCAGCGCGCCTTTGAGGCGAACTCCAAGACGGTTACGGCGTACGACACGCTAACCCAGTCTGCAATCAATATGATTCGTTAGTTGTAGCCTCTGAGGCCTTCCTGAGTCCTCACTAATGCCTGCCGTGCCTGAATGGCACGGCAGGTGCATTTAAGTGGGACATATGGCTAAAGCAGAGACAGCAGAGATGACGCCCGCAGCGCCGGTGGCCAAAGTGGGCATAGTGCAACTGGCGATTGTCGCCTTTGTTGCGGTTATAGGAGCCGTGGGAGCGGCCGGTGGACTGGTCTGGTGGATGGGAAAGACCGGGAAGCTCGGCGGCGGCGGCACAAAGATTGTTGAGGTCGTCAAAACCGAGCCCCAGAAGACCAAGGATCAGGTTCTGGAACCGATGGTAGTCAACCTGACCGATTTGGGCGGACGTGCTTATCTGCGTGCTGCGATTACCCTGCGCGTCGCCGATGAGGAAAAGCCCGGCGAGGCAAAGAAGGAAGAGGGCGGGGAGAAGAAACCCAAGGCGGGCGGCCAGCAAGATGTCGCGGTACGGGATGCGCTGATCGACGTCCTGGGACGCAAGAGCTCAGAGGAACTGCTGCAGCCGGAAGGCAAAGAGCAGGTCAAGAAAGAGATCAAGGCGGTACTTACCGTGCGCGAACCCAGCATGAAGGTGGTTGACATCTTCTTCACAGAATTCCTGGTCCAGCGGTAAGGAGACAGAGATGCGTCGCAGCGTAGCAATGGTCAAAGCCGAAGTAGTAAAGCCGGAACTCGCGATCGTGCAGAGAACGATCGTTCCGCTAGCCGAGATGCGTCGTCCGGAACCAGCCGGCCTGGCCTCCTGGATTCTGCGTTCCTGGAAGGGACGCGCGACTCGTCCTCGGGAGCAGAAGCGCCTCCGTATCCTCGAGCAAGTCTCGCTTGGCAACAAGCAGCAACTTGCGCTGGTGGAGTGTGAAGGTCAGCAGTTCCTGGTTGGAAGCAGCGAGCACGGCGTCCAGGCCATGATGCCGGTCAGGAAGGCAGAGTAGATGCTGGTTCGTCGTGTCCTGCTGGTCGCCGTACTGCTGTCCGGCGTCTCCATGCAGGCTGAAAAACGGAGTGCGGTCCATGTGCAGCCGGCTGCGGCGGTGGCAGAGAGCCCCGCTGTCGCAGAGCAGCGGATGGCGCTGGCCTTTGCCACTGAAGCGGCAAGGCGGGCGGCGGGCGCAACTGCCCCTACAGCGCCGACGGCTCCGTCAAAGTCGAACCAGAATACGGGCAAGCGCGAAGATTCAATCAACCACCGCCTCGACAACGAGCCCAGCACCTCCTGGTCGATCGTCATCGGCCTTACTCTGTTGAGCCTGCTGCCGGCGATTCTGCTGTCGATGACGCCGTTGGTACGGTTGCTGGTTGTCTTTCACTTCCTGCGCCAGGCCCTTGGGACGCAGACAGCTCCGTCGAATCAGGTATTGATGGGACTCGGTCTCATGATGACCTGGTTCCTGATGCAGCCAGTCCTGGTCCAGGTGGACCAACAAGCAGTGGCTCCCTTTAGGGCCGGACAGATCAGCGGTGAAGAAGCGATCGCGAAGGGCTCTGAACCGGTCAAGGTTTTCATGCTGAAATACGCTCGCGAGAAGGACCTGGCGTTGTTTGCGTCTGCCGGCATGGCAGAGCGCCCTCAGACCCGCGCACAGCTCCCGATGCAGGTTGTCGTTCCGGCGTACATCCTCAGCGAGCTCAAGGCTGGTTTTCAAATTGGCGCGATTCTTTTTCTTCCGTTTCTTCTGATCGACCTGGTGGTAGCAAGCGTGACGACCTCTATCGGCATGATGCAGCTTCCGCCTGTCGTGATCTCAACTCCGCTGAAGATTCTGCTCTTTGTGATGGTCGATGGCTGGAACCTGCTGACCGGCTCTCTGTTGAAAAGTTTTTCGTGAGGAACAATCGTGGAACCCAACCAAGTTGCTGAACTCGGACGAATGCTGCTGCGTGAGGCGCTGATTCTCAGCGCTCCGCTGCTGATCTGCGGATGTCTGATCTCCATCGGCCTGAGCCTACTGCAGACCCTCACCAGTTTGCAGGAGCAGACGCTGACGACGGTGCCTCGGCTATTTGTCGTTCTGGGAGCGGCCATGGTCACGCTGCCCTGGTTCCTACACCGCGTGATGACCTACACCGTGACGTTGTGGCGCGACTTTCACCGCTTTCTTGGATAAAGAAACATGCCGATCGATTTTGCAAATCTGCCACCGACCTGGGAACGTCTGCTGGCGACTGGACTGCTGGTGTCGATCCGTGTCAGCAGCCTGATGCTCTTTGCCCCGGTGTTCTCGTCGAAGGCAATTCCCGTGCGCATCAAGGCCGGCTTTGTTTTCGCGATCGCGTTCCTGCTTACTCCGGTGGTGATGGAGCTGGGACCAGCGCCGGCAATCAATGCGTCCTCCGTGCTGGGTGAGCTTTCGGTTGGCCTGGTCTTCGGCTTTGCGCTTTCGTTGATGAACGAAGCGCTGGCCTTCGCCGGTCAGTTGCTGGGGATCGACTTCAGTTTCTCGCTCGTAAACCTGATGGATCCGAACTCGCAGATTGAGACTCCGGTCCTGGGCCAGTTTCTCGGATGGATTGGAATCCTCGTACTGCTGGCCTGTGGTCTCGAGCGCACGATGCTGGCCGCATTTATGCGGACGTTTGCCGCCATTCCTGTAGGCCAGGCAGTGATGCACGCTAATAGCGGCATCGAGCTGGCGCATATGACCGCCGGTGTCCTGCTGGGTGGCCTTCAGCTTGCGGCGCCTGTAATGTGTGCGGCCCTGATGGTAGAGGTCGTTGTGGGCTTGATTGCCCGTATCTCTCCTCAGCTTCCGGTCATGGCGGTCAATGTCCCCGTGAAAACACTGGTGAGCTATGGTGTGCTGATCGCATCGCTCGGGATATGGCCTCTCTGGATCGAGCACAATTTCACCAACCTGTTGAACGCCGCTGAGAGGCTGGTGCGCGGGTGAGCGAGCAGAAAACAGAACAGGCAACACCGCAACGCAAGCGGAAGGCGCGCGAAAAAGGCGACGTCGTCCGCTCGCGCGAGTTGCTGAGTTCTCTAGCCATGCTCGCCGGTTTGGCTGCGATAGGAGCGGTTGCTCCGAAGGTGCTGCAGAGCTGGCGGGGGGCCTATTCTGATGTGCTCTCGATGACCGGCGAGACCTGGGACGAGGCAATGTTTCGCCATGCTATCTGGCATGTCGCACTTCCAGTGCTGTGGCCGGCAGTCGTGGTGATGAGCTGTGCACTGATGGGTGCTTTGACGGGAGGCATTCTGCAGGGTGGTGGTACGCAGATCCGGGTGGAAGCACTGGAACCCAAGTGGACTCGCCTGAATCCGGCAGAAAACGTTAAGCAGCTCTTCGGCACCCGCTCCATATTGCGCCTGGCTAAGAGTCTGATCCCTGCGGCCGTCGTGATTGGTATCGCAATTGGAACCATTCGCAGCCTGATCGCCGGCATGCCGGTGATGAGCCTCAATCGCCTGACAGAAACACTCGCCTCTGCCTATCACCTGGCGATGATCACAGCACTGGTCATGGTGATGTGGGCCGGTGTGGACTACGCCATGGAGTGGGTGCAGTGGAACAAGCGCCTCAAGATGAGCAAGCAGGAACTCCGCGAAGAAGTGAAAGAGGCGATGGGTAATCCCCAGATTAAGGGGAAGATTCGTCAACTCCAGCGGCAGATGCGCAAGCGCAGAGAGAAAGCGGATATCAGCCGCGCCAGCGTGGTGATTACCAACCCGACTCACTACGCGGTAGCGCTGGAGTTCAGTTTTGAGACGATGTCCGCTCCCAAAGTTTTGGCAAAGGGAAAGAACCTGCACGCGCTTGAGATCCGCGAACAGGCGCGCTGGGCAGGGGTTCCGATTATGGAGAACAAACCATTGGCACGGAGTTTGTACAAGATGGTCGAAGTGGGGCAGTCGATTCCGTTTGAGTTGTATTCGGCAGTGGCCGGCATCCTGGCATATCTGTATCGCACCAAGCTCGAGCAGCAGGCGCGCGAAAAACGTATGCGTGAAGCCGGCGGCCTTGCCGGAGGTGGAATGTGAATCTGAAAAAGTGGAATGGTGTATTGCTGCCGCTCGGCGCTATAAGCATGATCTTCGTCATGCTGGTGCCACTGCCCGGCTTGTTCCTGGATCTATTGCTGGCGGTCTCAATTACGGCCAGCATCATCGTGTTCCTGACGGCTGTGCAGGTGCGGCGCGCGGTGGACTTCTCAGTCTTTCCGACGCTGTTACTGTTGCTGACCCTGTTTCGCCTGTCACTGAACCTGGCTTCCAGCCGTCGGATTCTGTTGCATGGTCACGAAGGTACAGGCGCTGCCGGAAACGTCATTGAGGCGTTTGGACAATTCGTCGTCGGCGGCAACTACATCGTCGGCTTCGTGCTGTTCCTGGCTTTGATCGCGATCCAGTTCCTGGTGGTCAGCCACGGTGCGGTGCGTACGGCCGAGGTTACAGCCCGCTTCACTCTTGATGCCTTGCCTGGTAAGCAGATGGCGATCGACGCCGACATGAACGCCGGCCTTATCGATGAACAGGGCGCTCGCAAACGTAGAGAAGCCATCGCTCGCGAGGCCGAGTTCTATGGCGCGATGGACGGCGCCGCGCGATTCAATCAGCGCGACTCTATGGCGACCATCCTCATCACGGCGATCAATATCATTGCCGGTCTGTTGATCGGAACGCTGCAGCAGGGCGTGGATCTAATGACGGCGGTCAAGACCTACACCATTCTGACGGTGGGCGATGGCCTGGTCACCATGATTCCGTCGCTGCTCGTCAGTGTTGCCGGCGGCATGGTGCTGACGCGCGCCTCTTCTTCCGGAGCTCTGGATGCAGAGCTGGGATCGCAGTTGTTTGCCAAGCGGAAGACCCTCTGGATCGCCTGCGGTGTTCTTGCCGCGATGACCCTGATTCCTGGTCTGCCGAAGCTAGCCTTTATCTTCATGGCGCTTGCAGTCGGTATGGTGGCGAAGAGCCTGCCCGCGGATGCTCCGGAAGTGGTCGAGGAGCTGGTCGAACAGAAGGCGGGCGCGGCTGCGGCATCGCAACAGGATGACCTGGCGTCGCTGTTGAAGGTCGATGAGCTCACGCTTGAGATCGGTTTCCAGTTGATCCCATTCGTCGATGCGTCGAACGGAGGCCAGATGCTGAATCGTGTCCGTGCATTGCGGCGACACCTGGCGACGGAGCTTGGCTTCGTCGTGCCTTCAGTTCACATCACAGATAACCTCCGGCTTCGTCCACGCGAATACGTCATCAGCCTGCGCGGCATCGAGATCGGCCGCTGGCAGACGGAAGGGAATTGCCTGCTGGCCGTTACCGCCGGTCCCGATCGCGAGGGACGCGCTAAGGCTCTGCCGGGAATTGAGACTAAAGAACCTGCCTTCGGCGTGAATGCGAAGTGGATCGATCCTTCGCTGCAGGAGCGCGCTCTGGCCGCAGGTTGCTCGGTAGTAGATCAGACGACGGTCATCGGAACTCATCTCGGTGAGCTTATCCGCCGTCACGCCCATGAACTGCTGAGCCGCGGCGAAGTGAAGCGCCTGATGGATGGTTTGACTGAGAGCCACCCCAAGCTGGTCGAAGAACTTGTGCCGAAATTAATGACTCTCGGCGAGGTCCAGAAAGTGCTGCAGCAACTGCTGCGTGAGCAGGTCTCGGTACGCGATCTGGGAAGCATTTTGGAGGTCCTGGTGGAGGCCGCGGCGCACTCCAAGAACACAGTTCATCTGGTGGAGAGTGTGCGTCAGGCGCTGGGCCGTGGCCTGGTGCATCCGTTGCTCGACTCGGACGGAGCTTTGAAGGTTTTAACACTGGAGCGCTCGCTCGAGGACGAAATCATTGGAACTTTCGATCCAAGGGCACGCAGCAGTGAGGGGCAGATGGTAGTTGGACAGGGAGATTTCCTCAGGAAGCTGGTGGAGTCTGTGAAGCGATTAACAGCAACAGGCTCAACTTCGGCACTTCCCGTGCTCTTATGTCCATCGCCGGCACGTTACCACGTTCGTCGCTGGCTTGAGCCGATACTCCCGAGGGTGACAGTACTTTCACCAGTCGAAATACCGGCGGAAGTAAGGGTGCAGAGCGTGGGTCAAATAGGGTAAGGAGCAGAAATGGCGAGGCTTGGAATGAAGGATTACGGAAGCGAAGTGGGGCTGGGGTCGGCACTGCTTGCTGAGGATGCCAGTAAAGCTGCGCGCGCCCTGGTTGCCAGCATGGATGGCAGCCAACTGATACCGAGCCGTGAGCAGGTGCTTATCGATCATCTGTCGACGGTTCGCTACATCGCGCGGCGTATCCATGAACGGCTGCCGCAGCATGTGGAGCTGGAAGATCTGGTGTCTGCCGGCGTGATCGGCCTGATGGATGCCTACGATAAGTTCGATCATGGCAAACGAGTGCAATTCAAGAGCTATGCGCAGTTCCGCATTCGCGGTGCGATTCTTGACTCACTGCGGACTCTGGATTGGAGCCCCCGCGAGCTGCGCCGCAAAGGCCGCAGCGTCGAAGAGGCGATCCGCAAGCTGACGCATGCACTCGGCCGCTCACCGGCGGAGCAGGAGATTGCCGCAGAGCTTGGCATAAGTCTTAATGACTACCAGATGCTGCTTGGCGAGCTGAAGGGGCTTGAGATAGGCAGCCTGCATGTCGAGAAGAACGAAGAGTCCGGGGATGAGGAACTGGCCTATGTCGCCAGCCCTGATGAAGACGGACCGTTGTTCCGGGCGCTGAAAGGTGAGCTGCGGCAGCGTTTGGCCGATGCGATCGAAGATCTTCCGGAGAAAGAACGTCTGGTGTTGACGCTGTACTACCACGAAGAGCTGACCATGAAAGAGATCGGTTTGACACTGGGTGTCGTCGAATCGCGTGTCTCTCAGATTCACTCCTCGGCGGTGCTGAAGCTTCGCACCAAGCTGGCGGATCTGGCCAATGCCAAGAACGGAGACGAGTCGAAGCGTCGCAGTGCGAGGGCTAAATAACGATGCCTGAGTTGCTGGAAGGGCTTCGGTTCGATGCCGTACTTCGGCTTGGATCGCGGGAATTGACACTTGGCGATGCCGTTCGCCTGCAATCGGGTGCTGGACTGAGGCTCGACCGCCAGATCGACGAGATGGTCGAGCTGGTCGTGAGCGGACGGGTTGTGGCACGGGGCGAGATTGTGATCGTGAACGGTAATTACGCCTTCGAGGTTACGGAGGTCGCTCCGGAACAAACACGCAAGGAGAGCGTGGAATGGCCTACATCGATTCAGTAAACGACAGTGTCGTGTTGCAAACGCCGTCTATCGGCGGTAAGTCTATCCCCTCGAACGTCACCGAGACCGTGCTCTGCGGGAATCTGCAGTGTACTGGCGGGTGGTTGCAGCGCTGGAAAAACCGTACTCGTCCGTACTTTGAAGGTCAGTGGGCATGCAGCCGCAACTGCCTTTCTCAACTGGTAACCCAGGCAGTCCGCCGCGAAGTTGGATCAAGCATCGCAGGCGATGAATTCAGTCCACATAACCACCGTATTCCGTTGGGCCTGGTACTGATGGCTCAGGGAATCATTACGCCCGTACAACTGCAGCAGGCACTGCAGCGCCAGCGGCAGCGTGGACATGGCCGCATCGGCGACTGCCTGATGGAAGCCGCAAATTTGAGTGAAGGGCAGATCACACGCGCGATGGGCGCACAGTGGAATTGCCCGATGCTGACCCTGGAAGGCTTTTCTCCGGAGCGGATGGCGCGTCTTGCACCGCAGGCCGTTCTGGAAGAGAGCGGTATGCTGCCAGTACGCGTGGCCGGCGGCAAGGCTCTTTACCTTGCCTTCGAGGCGGAGCTGAATCCGGCTGCTGCACTGGCTCTGGAACAGATGACGGATCTGCATGTGCACAGCGGCCTGTTGCCGTCATCGCAGTATCAGGCCGCACGCAAGCGGCTGGCGGAGTGCAAGGGGATTGCCACCAACGAAGAGACGGCCGAAGATCAGGACAGCCTGGTCAAGGCGATGGTTTCGGTTATTGAGAAGCAGCAGCCGGTCGCGTCACGGCTGGTGCGTGTAGGACGGTTGTACTGGATGCGTTTGTGGCTCGAAGGACACGCCGTTTCATGCATCCCCGGCGAATCGGCGGAGGATGTTCTCGATTGTGTCTGGAGAATCCATCCTTAATAGAAGTAAAGAAGCCGAAAGGCAAAGATAAGACCGGGCTTAGAAAGTGTGCTTAGTGCTTTCTAAGCCCGATTTGTTTTTATCGGCACGCTGCGTGCACATCTTGAGAATATGAGCAGCGGGATCTATGCCATCTATTCGGCGCTTCAGTCGCGTACCCAGGCCCTGGATACGGCGGCGAATAATCTCGCGAATGTGGGAGCGCATGGATTCCGGGCGCAGCGGGACTATTTCCGCTCACTCATGGATGTTGCGGATACGCAAGGGCAGCCGGAAGTCTCCCAGGTGGGCCGGGCGGTAAACAATTACAACCTGCTTGGCGGGAATCGCCTGGATACGGCGCAGGGGCAGATTGAGACGACCGGCAATCCATTGGATCTGGCGCTGCAGGGCAACGGCTACTTCGGTATTAAAACGGCACAGGGGACTCGCTATACGCGCGACGGTGGATTTCAACGCAGCGAGAACGGGACTCTGGTCACGCAGCACGGCGACGCGGTTCTCAATCAGAGCGGAGCGCCGATCACTCTGCCGAGCGGACAGGTTCATATCGCAGAGAACGGCATGGTTTCAGTGAGCGGGCCCGAGGGCAGCGCTATCGTCGGCCAGATCGGAGTCTTTGACTTTGGTCCGGGGCAACTCACCAATCAGGGAACCAATCTCTTTGCGGCAGCGGACGGAGCTACGCCTCAGACCGGAACTGCAGTTGTTCGCCAGGGTGCTCTCGAAGGCTCGAATGAAGACGCCATTCACGGCACCATGGAGCTGATCCTGACGCAGCGGCAAACAGAAATGATGCAGAAGGCATTGAGCATTTTCAACAGCTTCGACAAGACGGCAGGCGAAGACCTGGGACGGATATAGGAGTAAAGCGATGATACGGGCGTTATACACGGCAGCTAGCGGCATGAGCGCGCAGCAGATGAATCTGGATACGGTTGCCAACAATCTGGCTAACTCGGCGACGGCAGGCTTCCGCCGCCGGCGTCTTCAGTTCGAAGACATGATCTATCAGAACGTCGTTACTCCTGGCAGTGCGCAGAGCACGCAGACGACCCAGGCCGGCCTGCAGATCGGTCTCGGCACCAAGCCGGTTGCGACCGAAGTCATCATGACGCAGGGTGACTTCAACCAGACAGGCAATAATCTCGATCTGGCTATCCAGGGACAGGGCTTCTTCCAGGTCACCCGCCCCGATGGCGCTATTGCTTACACGCGTGCCGGCAGCTTCCATCTAAACAATCAGGGACAGATGGTCACGGCGAACGGCGATTTTCTGACGCCGCAGATCACGATTCCTTCGAATGCAACGAATGTTCAGATCTCACAGTACGGCGTGGTGACGGCAACGATTCCAGGACAGACACAGAGCTCGCAGCTCGGCACGCTTCAGCTTGCTACCTTTGCGAACCCCGGCGGTCTGAATTCGATCGGCGGCAACCTGTTTCTGCCCAGCACCTCCTCGGGAACCGCAATTACAGATACACCCGGTGGAACGACTGGCGTCGGCACGCTGCAGCAGGGTTATCTCGAGAACTCGAACGTGGATGCGGTTGAGGAATTTGTGCAGATGATCATGGCCCAGCGGGCTTATGAGAGTAACTCCAAGGTGGTCAAGACCGCCGATGATATGTACGGCCAAATTAATAACCTGGTGCGCTAATGCGGATTCTTCTGGTAGTAGGTCTGGCAACTGGAACAGTACTCGGGCAGGCAAAGTGCGCACGCACGCCGGAGCTTGCCGTCGTAGGAGTGGCTGCTGCTCCAGTAGAGCTGGGGGAGAGTGGCGGATACCGCGTGGAGGCTGTGAAGCGCGATTTGGTTGGGCGTGGAAGCTGGGCTGTGGTGCGGTCTTGCTCGCACCCCGAATGGCCGGCCTACATGTTGCCCGCGCCGGTAGATGTAAAAGCGCAGACGCCTGTCACCAAGGTCGCGTCAGTAGAGCTCGCAGTCCGCGCAGGGGAACGGGTTTTTGTGAGATCAAACTCGACCTCAAGCCGTATGCAGATGGCGGGTATCGCAAACCGCAGCGGCATGGTGGGAGATGTCATCCCGGTTTCAATGGCGGTATTTGGCAGTGAGGGCTCCGAACGTAGGGTCCAGGCGGTGATCAAAGGAAAAGGCGAGGTTGAACTGCGATGAAGAATGAGTGGAAATATATCGCGTTGGTGATGCTGGTGCTTCTGTTGCTGGGAGTGGAGATCTCCATGGCACAGGGGAAGTCCAAAAAGCAGGACGTCGCGGCCAGCTCACTGGATTCTTATCTGGCCCGCGTTCATGCCGAGGACGCCGGTTCACAGACCTCGCCAGGTTCCATCTGGACTGAGAACGGCCGGATGGCACGGATGGGGAGCGATATGCGCGGCCGGTTCCCACATGATCTGATCAAGGTGGTGGTTCAGGAGAGCGTGGTGGCAAGCACCGATGGCGCCGTCAAGGGATCGCGGACCTCGAATGCGAGCTCGCAGATTAC
>JAEKKE010000279.1 GCA_019510535.1 Acidobacteriota bacterium | reverse complement strand
CCATGCGCGGTGCTTTCCATCTGCGAATAGGGAAACGCTCAAGAGGGCCGCGAAAGCTGTTCAGGTCCCATGTTCCTATTAGCCGTCATTGACACAAAACAACAGAGGTTTCGATTTGACGTGCGGGGACGTCCCAATATTTCCGCAACAACTGATCCTTCCTGTCTGCTTCGACGACCCTAAACCCATGTTTCTCATAAAAGCGAATCGCCCAGGCAGCGTCTGCCCAGGTGCCGACGAGTAGAGGGCGCTGAGCCGAGGCTTTCAAGTGATCTAACAAGAGACCTCCGATGCCACAGCGCCGCATTTCGGTCCGAACGTACGCATGCCGAATCAGGGTGACATCCTGCACATTTTGCATTCCCATTACGGCTTGAAGTGCCCCGTCCTGTTCGTATCCCCAGAACGCCACACCATTCGCGAGTTCGTCACGGAGCTTTTCCCGTGTCATGTACGGTTCGTGCCAACGGTCTTCGGGGATGATGCCGCGGTAGGCTTCGGCGCCATCGTTGATGACGGCCCAGATTTGGTCGAAGTCGGCTTCTTCACAGCGTCGGATCATGCCTCATCATCAGGTCATTGGCCGAATCGCGTCTTGAACGAAATTGCGTGAGACCGGTTCGTGCAAACGGCTGCTCGATAACGGGAGGGAGTCACCCCTAATTGCCGCACAAAGGCACGGGTCATGTGGCTCTGATCCGCGAATCCTGCCTCACAACTCACTAGAACCAGTTCTTTTCCGCTCGCAATCAGTCTTCGCGCGAGTCGCACTCGCCGCTGAAGAATGTAGGCGTGAGGTGTTGCACCCGTTGCGTACGCAAAAGCTCGAAGGAATTGAAATCGACTCGTATTGGCCAGGGTCGCCATCTCCTGAAGAGAGTGTGGCAATTGTGGTGACAAATCGATCTGCTTCTTCACCTTATCGATGCTGGGTGGAAGCACCTGCTTCCAGGAACGTTGCGTACTGTGATGCCTGAAAGCATGAACGGCTGTATGCAGAAGACATTCTTCGCTGTGTCCTGGATCCGGGCAGCGCTCTGTGAGTGCACCGAACAGGCGTGAAAAGCGGATCGCCTGGCGCGAGTCACGGATTCGGGGCAGCAGAACGGCGGCTTTCACGTCCACGTCGCCATCAAACAGCTCGGAGATCACCTCCGGGGCAAAATAGATCATCTGCCAACGACGACTGTTGCTGTCTGGCGAACTGCCATCGTGCATCTCTCCGGGATTCACCATAATGATGTCGCCTGCTCTGGCATCCACCCAGCCGAACCCGCTCCACGACCGATGTGCTCCTGATGCGATCAGGCCGATTCCGAACTGGTCGTGCGAGTGACGCGGAAACTGCCGCGTCGAGGCGAGGCTGAACGCCTCGATTCCTGGAATCCCTGTGCGGAATGGTTGAACGGTATGCATCATCTCTCCATGTGCAGGGTACGTGTATTTCTGGAGGAACGTTACTCCCGGGATGCCGATTTTCCGCCTTTAGCTAGATCCCTCAGCGGAAGAGTATCTCGAAATGCAATCGTCGCGAATGCTCTAGCTGAGTCCACGCTCCACCATGACGACGAGTCTCTCTCCCAGCGCCAGAACCATCTCCCGCGGCATCTTGTGCAGCGGTCCCTCAAGCGCCAGCAGCGCCAGACCGTGCACTGTCGACCACGCGAGATATTCCGCACCCTTGCGATCTTTCCTGTTGAGCAAGCCACTCTCCTGCATGCGATCCAAGGCTAGCGAGAGTAACTGAAAGGGGTTCAAGCCCATAGAAGCCGTATTCGCCGGGTCAGGAGAATGAACCGGTGGCGGTACCGAGAAAGCTGTGCGGAACATTCCCGGTTCTCTCATCGCGAATCCCAGGTAGCCCATGCCCACAGCGTGCAAACTCTTTCGCGCGAATGCCTGCGGGTTGCGTCCCGCTTTGTGCTTCTTCATCTCATCTTCAATTGCCGCGGCGACCCGCGACAGGCATGCCGACCGTACCGCATCCAGCAGCTCCGCCTGACCGGCAAAATGTCTGTAAGCCGCATTCGGAGCGACCCCCGCTTGCCGGGTCGCCTCCCGGAGAATCACAGCATTGGGCCCTCCGGCGCGGGCCATCTCGAGCCCGGCAGTCACCAATGCGTTGCGCAGATCGCCGTGGCGAAAGGTCTTGCGCTTCTCAAGAGAGACGTTCTTTTTCATAGTCTGTTCATGAAAGTGTACCGCGTAGCGGGCATTTGTGGACAGTGTTCACTTTTCGATGGTAGCGTATGTGGACGATGTTTACTTCGTAGCGATAGATCGCGATTGGAAGGTGCGGAATGGCAGACGGTTTCATCTGGTATGAACTTGTCACGAACGATATGGGCAAGGCAGTGAACTTCTACAAGAAGGTAGTCGGGTGGGACATCAAGGATGCGGGTATGCCTGGCTTCACCTACATGATCTTTGGGAAAGACGGCAAAGACGTCGGCGGCATGATGACCTGGGCCGGAGCTGGCGCTCCTGAGCTTCCCACGCAGTGGATGGGCCATATCCACACCGCAAAGCTCGACGAAGAGCTTAAGTCTGTTACAGCCGACGGCGGCACGATTGTGAAGCCGGCCCAGGAGATCCCTGGTATAGGTCGTTTTGCTGTCGTGCTTGACCCTCAGCAGGTGAAATACCTGCTCTTCGAACCCAGTAAGCAAGAGGCGCCGCCTCGTCTGGATCAAATGGCAGTGGGAAATGTGGGTTGGCACGAACTGCTCACTGACGATCCAGCGAAAGCTTTCGACTACTACTCGAAGCACTACGGCTGGCAAAAAGACTATGCGCATGACATGGGCCCAATGGGCACCTACCAGACCTTCCGGATCGACAAGCCCCTCTACACCGGCGGAATGATGGCTCGTAATGGCCCGGGCATGCCCGAAGGAATTCCGCCGCACTGGCAGTACTACTTCCTGGTCGATGACATTGAAGCGGCGCAGCAACGTGTGATCGACGCCGGAGGTAAGGTTCTTATGCCTCCCATGGATGTACCCGGAGGTTCACGCATCATGCAGGCTTTGGATGATCAGGATGGCCACTTTGCGCTGATGCAGGGACCAAAATCGTAGCTGCGGCGCGAGTCATGTTGGGCGCGGCCGCTCTTCGCTCACAGCAGAGCGGCTGCAGAACTTACGTTGAGATCTGACAACCCAAGAGGAGAAAGCAACATGTCCGAGAAGATGACCACCTGTCTGTGGTTCGACCATGGGCAAGCACGGGAAGCCGCGCAATTCTATGCCGCCACCTTTCCCGACAGCCACGTCGGGAAGACAAGCACCTCGCCCATCGATACGCCGTCCGGTCCGGAGGGCCAGGAGCTCGTCGTTGAGTTCACCGTCTGCGGCCGCAAGTTCATAGGGCTGAACGGCGGCCCGAACTTTGTCCCGAACGAGGCGGTCAGCTTTGTGATTCATACCGACGACCAGGCTGAGACGGACCGGCTGTGGAACGCCATCGTAAGCAATGGCGGCCAGGAGAGCATGTGCGGCTGGTGTAA
>JAEKKE010000713.1 GCA_019510535.1 Acidobacteriota bacterium | reverse complement strand
ACATGGGCGACCCGGCAGTTGCCGAGGTACATCGGCTGCAAGCCGAGTTCCCTGAGATGGACATCGTGCTGGTGCATTGTCCGTTGCGTCTGGGCACCAACGGCAAGGTGAGCAACCTGGCGCAGATGCTGCCGCATGCACGACACGAGTACATCGTCATCAACGATGCCGATATCGTCGTCTCGCCACGTTACCTGGCGCGTATTCTTTCTCCCTTCGACAATGCCCGCATCGGCATGGTGACCCGAGTATCTCGCCGATGACTACGAACTCGGGCTTCGCATCAGCCAGGCAGGATATGAGGTCGTGCTCTCCGATGAAGTGGTCGATACCTCTGTACCGCAATACGACGCCTCAGGCTACTGGACGCACCAGCTTCGCTGGTACCGGACCGTGCGTGATGCCCGTCCCGGCGGCTACTTCGGTTTGCCCACCACATATTGCGTTCCGTGGGCGGTGGCGACGGTCATCGCCAGCGGGTTTGATCTCTGGAGCTTCTCCCTGCTTTCTATGGCTCTGCTGGCGCGCATCACCGTTTGCCTGTCGATTGGTGTCGGTGTGTTGCGGGATGGCCAGGTGCTGCGGGACCTTTGGCTCATTCCCTTCAAAGATGTCGCCTGCCTGTTGCTGTGGCTCTGCGGCCTGCTGGATGACACGATTGAGTGGCGGGGAGAGACGTTCAGGCTGGATAAGGGGAAATTGATTCGGGCGAATTGAATGATGGAATAACGGAATGATTGAATGATGCGGAATTTTGGGGTGCTCCGTATCATCCCGTGGCTGGGACAAATTGCTAACAGTAGGTCCTTCGCTACCTCACCCCAGCCAAACAAGTTGGCCGGGGGCCCCGTTCGCTCAGAATGACAAATTTTGGGGGCGTGGGTGTCCAAAAGACACCGTTGAGCTGTTTAGCGAAAGCGGTCGCGCGTAGCGCGAATACCCACATAAGCTTCGCGTCTGTGGGGCACCCGGTGTATGGGTTCTCACCAAGTTTGCGGCACACCGCAAATACTATTCAACGATTCAACCATTCAACTCGCGCATCACTTCAGTCGCGCT
>JAEKKE010000143.1 GCA_019510535.1 Acidobacteriota bacterium | reverse complement strand
GCACATCCTTTGCCTCCTGCCGCCTGACAGTTCGTTGCATAGTTTTCGTTGGTATGCACGAAACCATCCATCGAATAGGGCCTGTCAAGCGTGAAATCGTATCGGCTGACATCGCCATAGCTTTCCAGCCATGAGGATGTCTCATCTTCGACACAGCTACTGGTCAGTTTGAACAACGAGTAGGCTGTTCCCTCATCGCTCTTATTGCTTATCCTGGCTAGTTTGTCGTCGATGCCGTCGACGTCATAAGTTTTGCCATCGTCACCGACATTCAAGTTGTTCGTCAGGCGATACGGGTTCAACATACCGAAGTACTGGTCGAAGCTGTGGTTCTCCTGCAGCATGAAGACGACATGGCGGATGGATTGCAAATCCGCTATCACCGTCACCTTTGCTGTAGCGGTTGCAGTGCCCCCGCTTGAACCAGTGGCCGTCGCGGTGTAGGTCGTGGTTGCAGTTGGCGTCACATTCTGGGTTCCACCAGTAGCCGACAGCGTATAGCTGCTGCCGTCTGTCCCGGTAATGACAACCTTCGTCGCATTCGTTGCAGTTGCGGTGAGGGTCGAAGATCCGCCCGGGGAGATGGAAGTCGGATTCGCACTCAGGGTGACGGTTGCCGGGTTGGCTGTTACCGTCACCGTCGCACTGGCAGTGGCTGTACCGCCGCTAACTCCCGTTGCAGTCGCAGTATAGGTCGTGGTCGCAGATGGTGTAACGTTCTGAGTTCCACCGGTCGCCGACAGGGTATAGCTACTGCCATCTGTCCCCGTAATCACGACCTTCGTCGAATTCGTTGCAGTCGCGGTGAGGACCGAGGATCCGCCGGGGGAAATGGAAGTCGGATTGGCACTTAGAGTGACTGTCGCGGGATTAGCCGTCACTGTCACCGTCGCGGTGGCAGTTGCTGTGCCGCCGGTAACGCCTGTGGCGGTCGCCGTATAGGTGGTGGTTGCTGACGGCGTCACGCTCTGGGTACCACCGGTCGCCGACAAGGTATAGCGACTGCCATCTGTGCCGGTAATCACAACCTGCGTCGCATTCGTCGCGGTTGCGGTAAGCACCGAGGATCCCCCGGGTGAGATAGAAGAAGGATTGGCATTCAAGGTGACCGTCGCCGCGTTGGCCGTCACCGTTACCGTTGCGGTTGCTGTAGCCGTCCCACCATTGGCGCCAGTGGCAGTCGCCGTATAAGTAGTCGTTGAAGCGGGAGTCACGCTCTGGGTCCCGCCGGTCGCTGAAAGCGTATAGCGGCTGCCGTCTGTTCCTGTGATGACAACCTGGGTAGCGTTCGTCGCGGTCGCTGAAAGTATCGAAGATCCACCAGACGAGACCGAGGTAGGATTAGCACCCAGGGTGACTGTGGGCAGGTTGACCGCTCCACCTACCGTTACGGTCGCGGTAGCGGTGGCGCTTGCCCCTCCAAGCCCCGTAGCGGTAGCTGTATATGTGGTTGTCGCAGATGGAGATACGCTCTGGGTCCCGCCCGGCGGCGACAGAGTATAGCTACTACCGTCACTTCCTGTAATGGAAATATGCGTAGCGTTCGTTGCGGTCACGGTCAGGACGGCCGACCCCTCGGAAGAGATCGTAGTCGGGTTGGCGTTCAAGGTGACCAGGACAATCGGGTTACCTGACGTGCCAGAACCGCATCCGCTCAATATCAATAGGAGCAACAGGAAAACAATCCACTTCGCCTTTACTAAGGCCCGCCAGTTGAGGACAGCACCACATGACTCAAGCACTGCATTTCTCCTATCCCGGGGAGTGGAAGGTACCACAGAGATACAACCAAGAACCCAAAAGCCCTGCAACGTTACACTTTTCTTGCATACTCGTGATGCATACAGCTAAAGAACCTGTTCCGGATAGCCATTCATCGCTGTCGAAGGTGCGGCCTCAAGCGGTACAGCGCTTTGCTCCGGCACATCGCGGCGCGGCGCGGCCGGCTCTTCCCGGGCAGCATAGCCACCGCTGAAAATGTGCTGCACAGGCATTCCGCCAACGTGTCGAGTCCACACGCTCCACGGACGAAACCGCCTCGCCAATCCTCTGGCATCCACAATCTTCTTGAGCTTGTGCAGTTCAAACCAGCGAAGATAGGTGCGGGCGACATTCGCCATCGCCATCTGGACGCCCGCCTGGTAGTTGTGCTCTGACATCTCCAACTGGAGCTGGGGGGATCCAAGAACGTTTACAATTTTTTCGGCGAAATCGGCGGCATCACCGGCTTTATAAAAGAGGATGGCCATGTCATCGTCCGTCGCCATGCAACGAAAGTCTGAGATATCCGAACACACAATCGGAAGGCCATACTCACAGGCCTGATGTGCCGGACCGCTGGAGCCCGTCGAAGAGTCATAGGGCATGACCAGAAGAGAGCTGGTACGAAACAGCTCTGGAACATCCTTTTGAGGGATATAGCCGAGGAAATCAACCGGAAGCTGAGGCGGCAGCGAGGCGCGCACAGACTCCCAATAGCCGGCGGCGGCAGGATGATTTCCACCAGCCACGATCAGGCGCGCATTCGGAATCTTCTCAAGTACCGCGGGGAACGCCTCCATCAGCTTCTCGAGCCTCTTGTAGGTTCCCCAGTTCCCGAAGGCAAGAATGCGATGTTCCGGGTTTCCGCGCCGGCTTAGATCGGGCCCCTCCGAGATGGTCGTGAAGGTGCCATGTGTGCCGATCATGATGTTTCGGGCGGCGTACTTCTTCTCGAGTGTCTTTCGGTAATCCGATAGCAAGACCGTGACCCAATTCGCCCTCAACAGAACACGTGTTGCTACATACGTTCCTGTGCGCAGCAGCTTCTCGCGCCGAAGACTTGCCGTGGAGGCGGTCTTGAAGTCTACGTGTTCGATGATGTGATGGAGCGTAATGTGGGTGTAGAATCCCGCTGCGCGCGTAAGGGCCGGAACGAACAATCCTAGAAATGCAGCGACTGGATTTTTCGGCGTTCCAAAGCTTGAGAACACCAGGTTGAACCAGACCACATCTGGCTTCCATTCGTGAATTGCTTTAAGAAGCCTTGCGGGGTTCGCCAGGCTGTCAACCCTCCAGCAGCGCACGATCTTTACCCCTGGAAGACCTGGCACCTCTTCTGAAGAGAGGGTTTTTCCATGAGCATCTGTGACGAACTTGTACTCTTCAATTTCATCCGCGAGGATGATCAGCTCTACACCTTCATGACGCTGAATCTCTTTCGCGATGTGGTAGGAATATTCGTTCAACGGCCCCTTACTTGGAGGAAACGCCGCGACTAGGCAGATTCGAATCATGCTACTTAGAAGAGTCTTAATGACTAATTGGATGTATAGGCTAAGGTCATTTTTTTGAGAAGGAACGCCAGAATGTGCGCGTCAATCCTGCAAACTTAAGTAACGCTACCTCGCTTGGTCAAAGCGTTTTGCAGGATGAAGGCAGCTTCAACTTATGGTCGGAACAATCCTAGAAGATGGTGAGGCTGAAAAACGGAACCAGTTTCTGGCTCGAGCCCTGGGTAAAGTTTGGGAAGCTCTGTGTGCGGACACCTGCCGCCAAACGGATGGGATACTTCAGACGCACCGCCCCTGTGCTCTCATTGAAATTGCGTTCGAGCGGGCGAACATACGAAACCGTAAACGAGTTCTGGATCATGTCGTAAACATGGAACCCACGTGTCAGTTCATAGGAGCCTGATGCCTGCATCTCCCAACGCGTGGTTGGGGAATAACGAATGGAGGCGGCGGGCCGAAGAGCCTGCGAGATGGCCGAGTGGATAGGAGAGTAAGGCTGGCTCCGCCATGCACGAAGATCTTCGGCAATCGCTTCCGCACTGAAACGCGATGAGAAGCGTCGGCTCAAGCCGATGTAGGTGGAGGTGTAGAAGTTTCGGCTGTTCCCTAATTGGGAAGAGTCGAACCTTTGGTCCGTTGTCTTCCAGCCCGTGATCAACGCGGTCTTGCCCCAAGGCAGACCTACCCGAAAATTGATCGCGCCCGAAACCTGACGCTCGGTGATCGGAGTCTCGGTAAACGAGCCAAATTCGGCCGAGAAGAAGCCATCCGCGGAAAGTGCATTGAGAAACGAACTCGTGCTCGCATACGTAAAGACGCGGAACAGGTTCTGGTTCATCTGAGCTGGAGAGCGCGTATCGCGACGAAGCGTCCCCTGTATGCCACTGTTGAGCGAGACGACGTTCGAACCCAGATGCAGTGTGGGATCAATTCCGAAATTGAGAGCATAATCGGTAGTGTTGCGTTGCACTACGGAGCGTGTCGCCGGGACAGAGATGGTGCCCTGCGCGTTTCGAACCTGGAAGAATCCACTCGTTGTCGGCAGCGATGCCAAGTGCAGGTTGAAGGAGTTGAGCAGGTTGGTCTCTACCGAGGATCGAGGAGGGGGCAGGTTCGCGACATCGGAAGGGTTCACCGGCCCAGCAGGGCTATTCAATTTCGAATCGAGCACATAGACAGTGCTGTCTTCGAAGATGGGCTGCACAACAAGATTAGAGAGCAGGCTCACCTTAGGATTTACCCGGTAGCCTTCCGTTCCGCCGGCCTCGAGAAGATGTTGCTCCGCTGTAGGATCTTCTCCGGCATCAGAAGCAGCCGCGGCAAAGGACGAGAGCGTTTCGGCGCTGCGGTGTTCCTGCTGGTACAGCGACGCCTGCGCAAGAAGGTATTGATAGTCCACTTCACTGTCTTCCACCTGCTTGACGGCGGCAAGTTCAGCGGCGGCACGGCGCGTCTCTCCCAGAGCGAGATAACTATTGGCGAGAGTAATGCGCACAGAGCTGTCCGGCGCGCCTGCGGCCTTGGCGCGTTCGAGATACGTCTGAGAGAGCTCGTACTCATGCAATTGCTGGAGCAC
Source organism: Acidobacteriota bacterium (assembly GCA_019510535.1). Taxonomy (GTDB): domain Bacteria; phylum Acidobacteriota; class Terriglobia; order Terriglobales; family Acidobacteriaceae; genus Terriglobus. Next base: position 7,524 of record JAEKKE010000143.1, on the reverse strand, counting down.
GCTTGCCATGGCGATATATTGTTCGCCGCTGGGAGGTTCGGCGTCCTTCGCGTCGACTTCCATCTGCGCCAAAGCGATCTGGCGCTCTGCGTCCTCAGTCCTCCCCTGTTTCGCCATATTCTTGGCGACGGCCAGACGTACGCCAACCCGGTTCTTCGGATGCAACTCAAGTGCCTTGCTGAAACGATTCATCGCCGCATCCTGCTCTCCCAGCAGACTCAAGGCCTCTCCAGTGGAGACATAGACATCGGCAAGTGCCTCTTGTGCGTCCGATTCATCTACATTTGTCTTGTTCGACGAAGCCGGGACAACGGCATACTGTTCAGCCAGATCGACGTCACGCATTGCTTCGTCGTGGTTGTGCAGCTCTGCATTAGCCCGCGCCATAACGGCGTAGAGCGAGGCATCTTTCGGCAGATGCTCCCGTGCATTTTGCAGCTCTCCCAGAGCTTCGCGAAAACGCCGTTGCGCCATCAGGATGTTTGCCAGTCCCAGGTTCAGTGAGCCATCGTCCGGATCGAACTGAAGAGCGGCCCTGTACTCCTGTGTGGACTTGGTAAGTGCTCCCTGGCGGCCATACGCTGTTGCCCGCACCACGTGGATCAGCTTTGAATCGCCCGCAATGGCCTCTGCCAGTTGCGTCTGCTCGATTGCGAGCTTCGGATGGCCGAGATTCAGTTCCGCAAATGCCAGGCCCATATGCGTCTCCGCATCATCAGGCGTGATTTTGAGGGCCGCTTCAAAATCAGCAGCCGCCAGTGCAGGTTTGCGCAGGTCGTTATAGACAAATCCCCTGTTTGTATATGCGGTCGCAACCTTCGGATCCCGCTTCAGCGACTCCGTAAAGGCGTTCACCGCCTCCTCGCTCTGACCGTTGTGCTTGTAGACATACCCGGCCAAAAGCGGGACATCAGCATCCTTGGGAAGCACATCCATGTTGTTTGTCGTAAGAGTCTGCAATTCGTCGAAGAGCTGCAGATGAAGCAGATCGTATCCGAGGTAGACAATGACCTCGCGGTCACGAGGAATTAGCTTGAGGGCCTGACGGCCGAGATCTGCAGACCGCCGATAATCTCCCATGAAGTTGAAGTACCGCTCCTCTTCCCGCAACACCTGGGGTACTCCCGCCATCTTCTCGCTCACCCGTTGCTGCCAGATCCCGGCCAGCGGAAGATTGTGTGACTCGATTGCCGCGTCCATTCCCCCGGCGACGATCATGGAGTTTTGTGGAGCGAGCTTGTACCCGCGGGCATACGCCTCTTCTGCCTTCTTGTACTCGCGGTTATCGGTGTACATGTCCCCGAGAGCGAGATACGGAACGTAAGAAGAGGGATAGTCTTTCGCCAGAAGATTGAAGTACTTCTCCGCTTCGGCACTGTCTCCCTTAGCACGCGAGGCGTATCCCAGGGAGGTAAGGGCGAAACGGTTACGAGGATCGAGCTTGAGAACCTGCTGAAATACCGCGATCGCTTCGGAGGTGCGGCCGAGCTTCACCAGCACGTCTCCATTGAGCTGAAGACTATTGGGATCGTTGGGAGTGAGCGCGAGAGACTCCTTCATGTCGCTCAGAGCAGCCTCGTACTCCCCCGCCTCGGAGTGAATCACGGCTCTCAGGCGAAGAAACGCGGCACGATCTGCTCCGCGCTCATCCAGACTGCCGATCAACTTTTGAGCGCTTGTCAGTTCCTGGCGAGCCTGGTCAGGCTGGTTGAGGTTCTTGTAGAGCGGGATGAGATCCATGTGAAGCTGGATGCCGTACAACGGGCCTTCGATCGGGGTAGGCGGCAGGGCCGCGATTGCAGCGCTGAACTCGTGGGCCGCATCTTCGTCGCGATCCTGGATCTGCGCGATCTGGCCGCGAATCGCGTGCAGGCGATAGTAGTTCGCATCAAGCGTGGATGCACGCCGCAGGAATTCTTCCGCGCGGTCAAAAGATGCAATGCCTACCTGTGCCTGTGCCGCGGATAGCTGCAGAGTGAGGTCATGTGGCATAGCGTTCGCTGCCTGGGCGTAGGTCCGGGCCGACTCTTCCGGACGCCCCGCGAGACCATAGGTGAAAGCGAGCTCGGCGACGACGTCCGGCTTGGGATTGCGGATTCCTGCCAGCGACGAGACAGCTTTGTCGTAGTCGCCAGTGTCACGATAAAAGGCGGCAAATGCCCGCTGCACGTCAGGGTTGTTCGGGGCCCGTCCTTTTGCCAACTCCAGATAATGGGCAGCCTGGTCCATCTGCTTCAGATGCTGGGACGCAATCGCGAGCAGCAGTTCCGTCTGCGCCGCAGGCTCCAGATGCTCGGCCTTCTCAAGCCAGACCTTTGCCTCCTGGTAGTTTGCTGTCCGAATGTACAGATCACCGAGAATTAGAAGCTCGTTTTTGCGCTGAGGCGCCGCGGCCACGACCTGCTTCAGCAGGCGCTCAGCCTCCCCGGTACGGCCGGAGGCGAGGTAAGTTTGCGCCATTCCGGACATCCCGTCAATGGAAGACGGATTCAAGCGCAGACTATGTTGATAGGCATCCAGGGAAGCGCCCAACTTGCCATCGAGGCGGGCCGCGTATCCCAACAGCAGCCAGAGCTGCGGGTCGTTGGGAGCTGCCTGTGCGGCACGCTGCGCATAGCTGAACGCCTGGGCATGATCGCCACGCTGCAACGCCAGCTCGGCCGTCCTGGCCAGACGTGCATTCTGGATGTTTGATCCCCAGCCGAGGTCCTGTTGCTTTTCAGATTGTTTCGTTGTCGGTTGCCCAGGGGCATCTGGTCCGACCTGATAGGTCTGGGCAACTCCTTTGTAGGAGAGAAACGTAAGCGCAGCCACACACCAAACGGATCGAAACTTAACACGAATGTTCAAGGGACGTCACCGGCAGCAATCGATTGAACGCTTTCAAGGGAGGGGGCTCCAAGGCTAGCGAATTTGCACGTTCGGATGCTGATTGAGGCTTTGCAAGTTGTCCGGGCCCCTAAGTCACATGACAGCGAACTTACATATTTGAAGGAGTTTTCGAGTGAGCAACTAAGAGCAGAAGAGAGCGCATCTCAAGGAAATACAAGAGGGAAGTCCCTTGCAAAATCCTGCTTCTGCGTATCCATCTGCACGCCCGATTCCCATGAGCTTCATCCTCATGGTCGCTGTAGCCGTTCATCTGCCGTTGCTGCTGATGCAGCTACCGCTGAAGTCGTACGACACCAACTTCCACATCTTCTTTGCCTCGCACTACGCACAACACTGGTTCGATCCGTGGAACCCCAAGTGGTTTGCCGGTTTCTCCCAGACCACGTACCCGCCTCTGCCACAGCAATGGACCGCGATCCTTTCGTGGGTCCTGGGACTGAACCTGGCGTATATGACCGTGCAGTTCGTTGGAATCCTGCTGCTGGTCGTAGGGGTATACCGCTTCGCGGCGCTCTGGGTGTCACCGCGTGCTGCATCGTACGCAGCGCTTGCATCTGTCTTCATTGCCGCTGAAGGCTTTCTTGTCTATTCGGCCGGCCAGCTCAGTACTACCGTCGCCGCTCCCATTTACCTGAACGCACTTCCCTTTCTCTTCCAATGGCTTCGCCACGGAAGCTGGCGATCTTTTTTGAAAGCATTTGTACTGCTGGTAACCGCAGCGGCCGCCCATCACGTCACCCTAATCTTCGGCTCGGTGCTATTTGCGCTGCCGATCATCGCGCTCGCGTGGATGGATGGCCGCGACAGCGAAGACTCGGATAAGGTCTCCGCGCCGGCGCTGGTGGTCCGAATTGTCTCGATCGTTGTTGTCGCTGGAGCAGCGATTGCCGCCGTACTGCTTCCCTTCTGGATCGGATTGATTCGCTATCCCGTAACCCAGACCCCCATTGCCCACGCCAGCCGCGCCAATTTTCTGCTGAGCCCGGAAGCGGGAATAAACTACTTCGTCGTCCCCTATGGCGCCCTGATTCTGGCCCTGCCTTTCATCGTGATTCGCGGCAGTTCCATCCGCCGGCTCCGGCCGCTGCTGCTCGGTTTCTGGGCGACGTTCCTGCTTGGCCTGGGTGGCACCACTCCCCTAGCTCCGGTCCTGCTTGGCCGCTCCTTCAACGTCTTGACCTTCGAGCGGTTCAGCTACTGGGCGACCTTGCTCTGTCTGCCTATTCTTGGCCAGGTGATCGTGGAGGCTGTTGACCGGTTCCGGCTGAAGGCGCTTATCCCGATTGCATCGCTTGCAGCAGCCACATGCGCGCTGGCAGTGGCGTGGTCGACATACAAGCCGGCCGATGCATCCAATCTCAACGTTGACTCTGTCGCGTTGTGGCTCAACCGAGACGGGCATGACCACTACCGCTACATCACGCTGGGGTTTGGGAACAAGCTGTCACGCCTGGCAATGCAGACAAACGCCAATAGCGTCGATGGAGAATCCAATTCGGCCCGTATGTTGCCGGAACTTACCCAGTTTGGCGGTGCAGCCCTCACCAGTTCCAAGTACTTTGCCAAGCCTGGCCTGGATTCGCTGAGGGCCATGCTCAACCATGCGGACCGGTACGGGCTGAAGTTCATCATTGTCCGCGATCCCTATTACGATCCCCTGCTCTACTTCGCCGGCTGGCGCCAGGTAGATTCTCTTGACGATAAGACAATCACCATCTGGAGCAAGGACGGCGTGCCCCCGGCGCTTCCGATGAATGCCGCGGAGATGCCGACCCACTTCCAGGGTCTTATCTGGGGTACGCTACCCGTCGGCTTCAGCCTTCTTGCCATGCTTGTCGTTCTACTTCCGGAAAAGCGGTTGCGGCCGGAGCATGTCACAGATGCCGCCTATACGCGGGAACATCTCGTCTCTGGAGGAATGGTGTCGTGAGCCAAGGAAAACTTCTAGCTACCGCGCTTGCCGTCACGACCGGCCTGCTGGTCACCGCAGGCACCTTGTGGCCCTCAGCCGTCGCTGCTTCCTATAGCGGAGGCAAGACGGAGGGTATACTCAGCTCCACCTCAACTCCGGAGGCGGCAGTGAATGACCTTACCGCGCAGCTCAAGCTGCATGCACTGGCCAAGGCTTATTCAGGTCTGGCCAATAAGGCCGAGTTCAGCGAAGCCGACTTCGAGCGCGACCTGCTTGGTATCGGGCTAAGCCTTCGCACCTATGCGACGCTCGACAGTGTCGAGGTCCGCCCCCTTCATCAGTCCAATACCGACGCCGATCTGACGATGAAGATGCATTGGTCCTCCGTCGTCGGCAACTTTGATGACACACGCGATGTTCACGCTGTCAAAGTGGGTAACCACTGGGCGCTTAACTGGCCGTTGAAGCACGAGTCACCTGTACCACCGCAAGTGATTCCCGTGAACTACTTGCGCTGGGACGTCATCTATCGCGGCGCGGGTGACGACTGGGGGAGCCAGGACGTGGAAGCACCTCATGTTCGCATTGTTGACATGCACCCTCTAAGCCGCGCTGAGGGTGTGGTGGTGATGGGTGAGCTGCTGAACGAGGACGTCGTACCTGCCTTCGTCTCGGTAAAAGCCACACTCGTAACCAAGGCAGGAGAAACGCTGGACAGCGAAGGCTCCTTCGACATGATCTCGCATACCTTACTGCCGAAACAGGTCACGCCATTTATCATCCATTTCCCGGGAACTGACCTTTCCAAGATCTCCACCATCCGCATGGAACCGACTTCCGTACTGGTGGCCGCATCGGCTGACCCGGTGGTCGAGATTGAAAACCAGCAGTACCAGGAAGGTTCCGGCGCTGCTGTCACCGGTCAGCTTACAAACCAGAGCGGACATACGGTCAATGTCTCCCACGTGCTGACGACGTTTTATGACGCCAACGGTCAGGTGGTCTGGGTCGGCGGGCAGTATATCGATCGTGCCCTGCAGCCGCAGACTCCCGTGGATTTCCGCGTCCCCGTGCCTCAGGACCTCGCCGGGAAGGTAAAGAGTGAGCGCACCGTGGTCTCTACCTATATTCAGGGGAATTCCTAGTGAAACCGCGAGCATTGCTTCTACTCACTCTCGCTCTGCCGATATCGAAGATGCCTGCTCAGGAGATACAGGTCCCGAGCACGGTGACGGCTGGAAGCGCCTTCGCCGTCACCACGACCGGTAGCGGAAAGGCTGTGTTGTACATTGTCGGTCCAGGACAGGCGCTTCGCCGGGATCTTCAACTTGGGGAGCGTGTCTCGTTTGCCACAGGGGAGTTATACAGCGCCGGACACTACACGGCGGTACTGGCAACCGAGTCTTCGGCGAAAAACGCAGAATTCGATGTGTTGCCCGCTGCGCAGCCGGGTTCCCTGGGTTTTCTGGCGCGGCCTTCCCGTTTGCCGGTCAATGTGGCCAATGGCATCAGCGGCTCCATGTATGTCTTCGACTCGTACCGAAACCTGATCACCAACCCAATGCCTGCAACACTTGAGCTATCCATCGCGGGTGGAGCGACGCTTACTCGTACGGTAACAACGCGCAACGGGTTGGCGTGGGCCACGATGAACTCAGCCACGAAAGAGGGCTCAGCGCGATTTACGGCACGCGTCGGAGATATCTCAAATACGCGCATCATTAATCAGGTCCCCGGGGAACCGTGTTCCATCTCCATCAGCGCCAGACCGAACGGATCGAAGCTGGAAGTACAAACGGCGCCGGTACGTGATTGCAGCGGTAACACCATTCCTGACGGTACTATAGTTACTTTCATAGAAACCTTTGGTAACTCCCAATCTACTGTCGATGTTCCTCTGAAGAAAGGCATCGCCAGCGTGGTGATGCCGGCGAACAAAGGATCGAAGATATCCGCCGCCAGCGGCGCCGTGGCGGGAAATGAAATCCATTGGGATGGTGGCCGGTGATGAAGCCAATTGTATGTCTGACTTCCGCTCTCCTGCTTTCGGCGACTATGCTCGCGGACGAGCCTACGGTACGCGTGGCGCCTTCCCAGCTCCAGGGCTCCCGCCCGCTGGAAAAGCAGACCGAGTCCTCCGTTATCCGCAACTATCTGGAATCATGGAAGAGCCTGCAGGAGGCGCTCGATCAAAACCAGGCCGGTAAGCTCGACCGGGACTTTGTTGGTGTGGCCAGAGATAAGCTTGGCGATACCATCGAAGCGCAAAACCGAATGGGAGTCCACACGCGCTATCAGGATCTTTCCCATGATCTGCAGATCGTTTTCTATTCGCCGGAGGGTTTGTCCATCCAGATGACTGACAACGTCGAATACCGTCAACAGATCTTTGAGAAGGATAAGGTTCTGTCCACGACAGTTGTCCGCCGGCGCTATCTTGTTGTCCTGACTCCTTCTGAGGTCCGCTGGCAGGTCCGGATCCTGCAGGCCGGACTCGACTGACGCCTGTCTTCCACTAAAGCATTTTCCTGTAGATGCAGTGTGGGGTTTCCGCATCTATAGGCGTTTTCCGCAATGAAAACGGCGCTGCACCCCTCGATCGGGATGCCAGCGACAGGGAAAATGCACTAAAGCAATGGCGGCCGCATAGGGCGGCCGCCATTTGTGGTTTCTGTCTGATCTTCTCTACTGTGTGGTCGTACTCTGCGCGCTGGTCAGGT
>JAEKKE010000278.1 GCA_019510535.1 Acidobacteriota bacterium | reverse complement strand
TGGCGTAAAGGACTACGGCTACGCCACAGATAACGCCGGCTGGACACACTCCGACAGCCCGATCCTGGTCTGGTCGCCTGACGGTAAGAAGATTGCGACCTTCCAGCAGGATCAGCGTAAGACCGGTGACATGTACCTGGTTTCAACGCAGATGGGGCATCCGAAGCTGGAGCAGTGGAAGTATCCGCTGCCTGGCGATAAGGATGTGACGATGATTGAACGAGTCATCATCGATGTACCCACCGCCAAGGTTCTGCGCCTCAAGATGGAACCTGACCAGCACCGTTCAACCAACTGCGACGATGTGAGCTGCCGTGGCGGTTCCGGATGGGATGACGTGCAGTGGGGAGACGATTGCAAGACGCTGGGCTTTGTCTCCACCTCGCGCGATCACAAGTCCGCGACCTTCCGCATTGCGGATGTCGAGACCGGCGAGGTCCGCACCGTGATGAACGAGACGGTGAAGACCTACTTTGAGAGCGGCCATGCGGCGGTGGACTGGAAGTATCTGCCCAAGTCGAATGAGCTGCTCTGGTTTTCGCAGCGTAGCGACTGGGGCCACCTGTATTTCTACGACCTGAAGACGGGTTCCCTGAAGAGCCAGGTTACCTCGGGTGAGTGGAACGTCTATACCGTGGCGAAGGTGGATGAGGAGAAGCGGGAAATCTACTTCACCGGCCTGGGTCGCGAGAAGGGCGATCCCTACTTCCACTACTTCTACAAGATCGGCTTTGACGGAAAAGGCATGAAGCTGCTGACGCCGGAGACAGCCGATCACAACATCGTGCTCTCGAAGGACGGTAACCTCTTCGTCGATTCGTTCTCCACCGCTGATACACCTACTACGACCGTGCTGCGCGACGGCGAGGGGAAGCAAGTAGCGGAGATTGTGAAGGCGGATGTTTCCAAACTAGCGGGATGGCTGGCGCCCACGCCGATTACGGTGAAGGCGCGCGACGGCAAGACGGATCTCTACGGCTATCTCTACAAGCCGGTGAATCTCGACCCGTCGAAGAAGTATCCAGTCATTGACTACATCTATCCGGGACCGCAGACCGGCTCGTGCGGTGGTCGCAGCTTTGCTGCAGCGCGCGGTGACAACCAGGCGCTGGCCCAGCTTGGGTTTGTGGTGGTGTGTATCGACGGCATGGGAACGCCATGGCGCTCGAAGACCTTCCAGGACACTTGGTATGGCCAGATGGGCGACAACACCTTGCCCGACCAGGTAGCCGGTATCAAGGAACTGGCGGCGAAGAATCCGTGGATGGATCTGAATCGCATCGGCATCTGGGGCCACTCGGGCGGCGGCAATGCGACGGCGGATGCCATGTTTGCCTATCCGGATTTCTTCAAGGTGGGCATCTCTGAGAGCGGCAACCACGACAACCGTTTGTACGAGGATGACTGGGGCGAGCGCTATCAGGGCATGCTGGAGACGAGTCCGGATGGCAAGACCAGCAACTACGACAACCAGTCCAACATCACGCTCGCGAAGAACCTGAAGGGCAAGCTGCTGCTGGCTCATGGAACGATGGATGATAATGTTCCACCATACGAGACGCTGATGGTGGTGGATGCGCTGATCAAGGCGAATAAAAACTTTGATCTGCTGCTGATTCCAAATGCGCATCACGGCTATGCCGATGCGTCGCGTTACATGATGCGTCGGCGTTGGGATTATTTCGTGACCAACCTGATGGGTGCGACACCACAAGCGGAGTACAAGATGAGTACGAAGCCGGATGTGTTCTAGGGTTAGGTGAGGGAAAGGGGCATGGCCGGTGGCCATGCCTCTTTCTATGGTGGGAGCAGCGGGCTTCAGCCCGCTGATTTCTGACCTGCCAATCGATGGGCTTTAGCCCTGGGCCTTCCTGTCTTCAAAGAAACAAGCCCAGGGCTAAAGCCCATTTCTCTATATAGCTCCTAGACCGTGGGCTGAAGCCCACGGCTCCCACCATATCGAGCTTTGCTCGATATCCATTCTTTGTCTTTGATAAAGAATGGGACAACTAGCTTGAGTGTCTTACTTTATAAAACTATCGATCAGTTGCTGCGGCGAAATCCCTTGTGCTCGAAGTGTCCTCAAGGCAAGCGCGTCGTGGCGTTTGGCGAGTCGTTCTCCGTGGTCGTCCAGCATGAGTTCGGTGTGGAAGTATGCCGGTGTCGGAAGACCGAACGCCTTTTGCAGCAAAATCTGTCGCGCGGTGGACTTCAACAGATCGCGCCCGCGCACGACTTCTGTGATCTGCATGGCCGCATCGTCGACAACACAGGCGAGCTGATAGCTCGGCAGGCCGTCCTTACGCCAGATCAGGAAGTCGCCGAAGTCTTCGCCGGCGACGAACCGTTGTGAGCCCAGATTTCCATCGGTGAACTGAAGGAACTCGCCGTCCGGCAGACGAAAGCGGTAGTTCACGCCGGCAGCGAACGGCTGCGGTTCTGCGTCTGCAGGACGGCAGTGATTGTCATACACCGGTTCGTCGTCCTCCTCGGCATGTGGAGCAGCGATGCGCGCCAGGTCTTTGCGGGAGCATGTGCAGGCATAGGCAAGTCCCGTCGCGAGCAGACGCCGCAACGCATCTTCATAGAGAGGCAGCCGTTCTGATTGGGTATAAGGAGCGAAGGGACCGCCGACATCGGGACCCTCCTGCCAGTCGAGCCCGAGCCATCGCAGATCTTCCAGCATGGCGGCGGTGAACTCCGGTTTGCATCGCTGCCGGTCCAGGTCTTCATTGCGCAGCACCAGCACACCGCCAACAGCACGCTGCTGCGCGATCCAGAAAGTACGCGCGTGCCCCAGGTGCATGTATCCCGTCGGAGTAGGAGCGATGCGGCCCCGGTAGAGGATGGACATACGTCCATCTTAAGTTGCCAGTTAACAGTTGCCAGTTTCCAGTTCTGAAGATGCATTCTGGGGGATGAGCCGTTCGCCGTAGCTGGCAACTGTTAACTGGCAACCGGCAACTGCTTCTCCGCTATACTTTGGGCCATGCGGAAACTCCTCCTGAGCTCTCTCTTTGTCGTGACGTGCGTACCGGTGTGGTCACAGAAGGCGCCTACGGTTGCGGATGCGAAGGCATTTGTCGATAAGGCCAACGCAGAGTTGCTGAAGCTCTCCATCGACGCGTCGCACGCGGAGTGGATTGCGGAGACCTACATCACCGACGACACGGAGGCGAACACGGCGCTGCAGAATGAGCGTATCGCGGCGCGCACGCTGGAGTTGACGGCGGAGAGTCACAAGTTCGACAAGGTTAAGCTGCCGGACGATCTGCGCCGCCAGATCCTGCTGCTTCAGCTTGGAGCGCCCGCCGCACCCAAAGATCCCAAGCTGCTGGCAGAGGAGGCGCAGCTTGCCGCTCAGTTGACCGGCATGTACGGCAAAGGCAACTTCTGCGTCGAGCCGCAGAATTCTGCGTCGAGCCGCAGAAGTGCCTGGGGATCGATCCGCTGTCGCAGACCATGGCGAAGTCCCGTGATCCTGAGGAGCTGAAGAAGATCTGGGTGGGATGGCATGACACCGGTGCACCGATGCGCCAGAAGTACACGCGCTTCATCGAGTTGCAGAACATCGGTGCGAAGGAGCTGGGCTATAAGGATACCGGCGAGCTGTGGCGCGCAGGATATGACATGACTCCGGCGGAGTTTTCTGCCGAGCTGGAACGAGCCTGGACCCAGTTGCAGCCGCTCTACGACGAGCTGTTCACCTATGTCCGCACACGGCTGATTGCGAAGTACGGCAAAGCGGCAGAGCGCGCCGATGGAAAGATTCCCGCGCAGCTGCTCGGCAACATGTGGGCTCAGGAGTGGGGCAATATCTATGACATCGTCGCTCCAACTGATCCGAAGCTGGCGCAGTACAAGCCGGTGAACCTGGAAGAGACATTGAAGAAGCAGATCGCGGCGAAGGACCCGGCAGCGGCTGTGGCATTCGCCTCCAACACGGACCTGACGACCGATGCCGGCCAGGCCGCGAAGACTGCTGCCGGCAAAGCGATGGTGCACTACGGTGAAAGCTTCTTTACCTCGCTCGGATTTCCGGCTCTGCCCGCCACCTTCTGGGAGCGCTCGCAGTTTATCCATCCGCGTGATCGCGATGTCGTGTGCCACGCCTCGGCCTGGGACCTGGACTCGGTCGACGACCTGAGGGTGAAGATGTGCATTGAGGTGAATGACGACTACTTCACCACCGTGCACCATGAGCTTGGACACAACTTCTACCAGCGTGCCTATAACAAGCAGCCATTCCTCTTCCGCGGTGGAGCGAATGATGGCTTCCATGAGGC
>JAEKKE010000277.1 GCA_019510535.1 Acidobacteriota bacterium | reverse complement strand
GGGATGTTCCCTTCAGGCGCCCGCTTGGCAGCCGTCACATCGATGTTGGGGTTGAGCGTCGCCGTGACGCGATGAGCCAGATCGACAATGCTGATCGCCTCCTCTGAGCCCACGTTGAAGATCTCCAGCGAGGGCGCGCGAAAGAGTATCGTCCACAGCCAGACCGTAAGATCCGCCGGGTACAGATACGATCGCAGCGGAGTGCCATCCCCTGCAATCGACACCGTCCGGCCGAGCATAACGTCAGCGATGAAGTTTCCGATAGCGAAGTTCGCATTGAGTGCAAGACCGGGACCGGCGAAGGCGAAGCAGCGAGCGATCTTGAACTCAATTGCAGTGGAAGCAGCGTAGAGCGCGCACATCAGCTCAGAGACGCGCTTTCCCTCGCCATAGGCCGATGCCGGATCGGCGGTGCTGGGAGCGCCCAGGTAATCTTCTGGAATGTGTGTGATGTGTGCCGGCTGGCGGCCGTAGACGGCGCCTGAGCTGGTGAGGAGGAACTTCCGCGTGCCGTGGGTTGCAGCGAAGCGCAGCGTGTGTGCCGTGCCGTCCTGAATGGCCGTAAGCCTCTCGAGGGGCTTGTCTGCAGTGACGACTGCAACTTCAGTGGCCGCATGGATGACGTAAGCGAACTCGCCTTCCGGGTAGTTAAAGCTGGCGATGTCTCCGGTGAGCAGTCGAATCGCCGGATCATGTGCAATGTGAGGCGCGCGCGACGCAAAGGCTTCGGGACTTCTGCTAAGCACTGTGGCCTTCGCGTTGAGCCCGAGAGCTTCATTGATATGAAGAAAGCTCTCCAGCAGCCAGTGGCCGAAGAAGCCGGTGCCGCCGGAGATGAAGAGTTGTTGGCTCCTCACCTCCTCCCACAGCGGGGCGGTTGCGCGCAGAATGTACTCCAGATCGGATTCGGGAAGCGGCTTTGGCGCCATGGACTCTTCTAGGTCCCTTCCATCTCGAGGGGCTGGATGTGCGGCTCCATGGAACTCATACCGCGGCCAAAGGCAAGCTTGGGATAGGCGTTGGCCATGGGATCGACCATCACCTGAAGAAGGCCAGGCGCGGTTTCGTCAGAGGCAAGCCAGGCGACCGCCTGCTCGATATCCTCCGAAGCGGAAACGGTCTTCGATTCGATCCCGTAGGCCGCAGCGACGCGCGAGAAGTCGGGTGCGGAGTAGCCCCACATCGTGGACTGAAAGCGGGAGTGGAAGTAGCTTTCCTGAAACTGCCGGACCATGCCGTGGCACTCGTTGTTGATGACCACCATCTTGATTGGAAGGCCGAGATGCGCGACGGTCTCCAACTCCTGGATGTTGCATTGGAAGCTACCGTCGCCGGCGATCATGACGACGGGCTGACCTCCGAGGCACACCGCCGAGCCGATGGCAGCGGGAAGCGCAAAGCCCATTGAGCCCATGCCGCCGGATGTGAGAAAACGCTGGCCGGAGGAGAGCTCGAGCGACTGTGCGGCCCACATCTGGTGCTGGCCTACATCAACTACATAGGCGCCTGCGCCAGCTGATGCCTTCGAGAGCTGGTGCATGAAGGCGTTGGGGTTGATCCCGCGGTCGATCACGAACTCGTTGGTGTCCGGCCACTCCTCGCGCAGGTCGGTGATCTGCCGGGTCCACGGAGCAATCTGCGAGGCAATCCGTTCTCCGTGTCCTTCGAAGACACTGGCCAAAACATTGAGTGCGGGCGTCAGGTCGGACACGATGGCCACGCAGCCTACGACACGGTTGTTGATTTCGCCGGGCTCGCAGTCGATGTGGAAGATGGGACGTGTGCCCTTGAAGCCTTCGACATCGGATCCGGTCTGACGCACATCAAGCCGGCTGCCAAGCACGATGAGGCAGTCGCAGTCGGTCAGGGCAAGATTGGCCCAGCGATTGCCGTAGCTACCGATCATTCCGACGTTCAGCGGATCCGCGTAGGAGAGCAGATCGCAGGCCATCAGAGAGTGGACGACAGGGATTTGAGCCATCTGGGCGAAGTGGCAGAAGGCGTCAAGCGCGAGAGAGGAGCGGATGCCGCCGCCGGCGAGGATGAGTGGCTTGCTCGACTTCTGCACCGCTGCCAATATCTCTGACGCCACTGACTCATCGAGTGCCATCTCTTCTGTACTTGAAGGTATGGGACGAAGAGGAGCCGTAACCTGATCGCGCTGGACGTCCATGGGGATGTCAATCAGGACCGGGCCGCGCCGTCCGCTGGTCGCGATGTGAAAGGCATCGTCGAGAATCTGGGGGAGATGCTCGGCATCGGTGACGCTGAATACCTTCTTGGTGATGGAGGCCGCCATCGAGGCGATATCCGTTTCCTGGAAACCGAGTTGGCGAATCGCACGGGAACCTTTCTGCTCATGGCGGTTCACCTGCCCTGTGATGAAGATTGCAGGGCTGGAATCGAAGTAGCAGCTTCCGATTCCAGTGAGCAGATTCGTAGCTCCAGGTCCGCTGGTGGCCATGGCCACGCCAGGAATATCTCCGGTGATGCGACCGGTGGCCTCGGCCGCAAATGCGGCGCCTTGCTCATGGCGCATGCTGATGATGCGGGTCTTGCCATGCACATGGATGGAGTCGACCAGGTGAGTAATCATTCCGCCAATCAGCTCAAAAACGGCGGGAACTTTTCTGACGGCGAGGGTGGCTGCGATGTAGTCAGAAGCTTTCATGGATTTTCAATAAACGCCTTGATCCAGTCATTCGGGGAGGTTACAGAGTGTGGGACTGCGTCGAAGGTTCCCCGGCTGGCTCGTATTCCATGGATCCAGTCTGAGGGACAGCCGTAGGTACCTGTGGCTCGATGTCGAAGTTAATCCGATCGAGTTCAACTGCGTAAGGTCGTTTCTGCACCTGCGTGTAAATCGCGCCTACATACTCGCCCATGATGCCCATGAAGACCAGTTGAATGGACGCGATGAAGAACACCCCGATGACAGTGGGAGCCAGGCCCAGGCTGAAGGTATTCCAGAAGATGACTTTGGCGATGGTGTAAGCGATTGCGACAAACAATGACAAGGCCGCGCCACCGAAACCAACGAATGTGGCCAGGCGCAACGGAACTCTGGAGTGGTTGATGATCCCCAGCATTCCAATGTCATAAAGGGTGTACCAGTTATTTTTGGTGATGCCGAACTTGCGTTTAGGCTGATCGTAATAGATCTTCTTGTACGGAAGGCCAATTTCCGCCAGCATTCCGCGGAAGTACGGATACGGGTCGCCGAACGATCTGACAAACTCAATCACCTTGCGATCGTAAAGACCAAAGCCAGTGAAGTTTTGAAAGGTCTCGATGTTCGAAAGCCGCTCTGCAATCCTGTAATACTGCTTGCGGAGGAAGAAGACCAGCGAGTGCTCCTCGCTTGT
This sequence comes from Acidobacteriota bacterium, assembly GCA_019510535.1. GTDB lineage: Bacteria > Acidobacteriota > Terriglobia > Terriglobales > Acidobacteriaceae > Terriglobus. The sequence goes on along the minus strand of JAEKKE010000277.1, from coordinate 1,430 downwards.
CTTCTTGATCCCGATCACCATATAAGAACCGGCCTCCCACTTGGAGACCGTATATGCCCGAAGTTACGGGCATTGATGATCACCTTCACATTAGGATCAGAGACGGCCAGGCGCTTAAGAATCGGCACCGTGTTATCGAGTGAGCTGTTGTCGATGAAGATGTGCTCGTAGCGATAGCGCCCAATTCCAGCCATCACGTTGCGAACCTGCCGATAGAGTTCCTCGACGTTTTCCTGTTCGTTGTAGCAAGGCGTTACGATGCTGATCGTCTTCAATGGCACCTCGATAAGAATGCAGCTTCTAAGCAGTATGGCTTTCTGTAGCTACCGCGGAATTCGATTGGGTTGGAAGGCCGGATTTATCAGTATTGCGTCGCGAAAAGGAGAAGTTTTTGTGTGCCAGGTAGGTATAAATCGTTGTTCCTCCCATAACGAGGGCGCCTGCAAGATAAGGCGCGACGCCGCGCAGAGGAGCGATGGATTGCAGTAGCCTGGTGAGGACTGGGAGGATAAAGAGGCCTGGAATGGTGGCGCTGCCATAGACGGCAAAGCAGCGGAGCCACTCTTTGAGATAGTCTCCCTTGGTGCGAAAGACGAAGGTCTTATAGGTAAGAAAAGACATCGTCACCCCGATAGGGGTCGCGGTGATAGACGCGAGATCGACCGTGAAAGGAAGATAGCGCGCAGAGAGCAGGTGGCTGTACAGCGCGACGAAGACCGCGTAACAGCCATATCCAAAGAGAGTGTTTCCCACTCCCACGACGAGATATCGCAGGACCTCCCGGGCCGGAAACAATCGCATGATCGTTCCCGCAACCCCTGGTTGACGAACCCTGGATGCCTCTGGGGAAAGGCTGGGACCGTTGCTGATCATAGTCTCCATTCTCTCAAAAATCGGCCCACAAAAGCGATATTGCCAGATAAAGGAAGCAAGTCTTAGAGCATTTTCCTTGTTGCTGGGTATCCCGGGAGGGGGAGTGCAGCCGTGTTTCATCGCGGAAAACGCCCATAGATGCGGAGCCCTGCTCCACGCCTCCAGGGAAAAGCTCTAAGGTTGCAAATGACCGTCAGTCAACGCCACGTTCCTGGATTTCAATAAATAGATTCTGTAGCCGCGTGAGTTGCTGGGGTCGCATATGCGGGTTACGTCCAAAGAGTAGTTGGAGTTGAGAAACTCAACGAACTGTGGCCACTGCGCTATCTTTTCGAACGATTCCGGCTGGGCGAGCCCAGATGTTGTCAGGACGATGACTCCGGGAGGATTGTGCTGAGCTTCCTCCAGGAACATGTTGCGATAGTAAGCTGAGGGCTGGCTGCCGGCCGGACCAAAGAGCATGAAGTCGCCCAGGAATCCTGTGTGATGTACCAGGCCAAGACGGTACAGCGCGCTGAGACAGCCGGATACCATGTCAAGGCACTGCACCTGGTTCT
>JAEKKE010000200.1 GCA_019510535.1 Acidobacteriota bacterium | reverse complement strand
AGGTGGAGATTCTTGACGCTCGTCGCCGCCGCGGACAGTTGCTGCTGGTGATGGGCGGGCAGTGCCTGATCATCTGCATTGTGCTGACGCTGTGGGCCGGCCAGGATGCCACCTACTCCCCCGGTCTGATCCACCCGATGGTTTACTGGTGCGCAATCACGGGCATCTTTGCCCTGACTTTCCTGTTTAGCGGCCTGCGCCTGCGCAAGGGAACCAACGAGTTCCAGAGCTACTAGGCGCGGTGGGAGCAGCGGGCTTCAGCCCGCTGATAAAGAGATTAAAAGTAAACGGGCTTTAGCCCTGGGTTTTCCTTATTTTTCAGGAAAAAACCCAGGGCTAAAGCCCCATTCTTATAGACCCATAGACCGTGGGCTGAAGCCCACGGCTCCCACCTAGAGCTTCGCTCGAATTGCGGGGCTCGCGAATTGCGAGCCCCGTGTCCTTAATACGGATCTATCTGTGACGCCACCCGACAGGGTGGCCATTTGCAGCCTATACTTGAGTCTCCACATGTCTTTTCCCTCCATGGCCGTGGTGGAAGAGCAGGTGCCCACTGGTAGCACCCCGCTGGGCAGCTCGATACGGCTGCGTGACAAGTTCGGCCGCGCCATTACCGACCTTCGACTCTCGATTACCGACCGCTGCAACTTCCGCTGTGTCTATTGCCGTAGCGGGCAGGGTGCAACCCCGGTGCACGAGTTGCCCATGGCCGACTACGCCCGCATCGCCCGTGTCTTCCTGGAGATGGGTATCGAGAAGATCAGGCTGACCGGCGGAGAGCCTCTGTTGCGTCGTGATCTGCTGGACCTGGTTGCGGAACTGGGCGGGATGCGGACGCTTGATGGCCACCGCCCCGACATTGCCCTGACCACCAATGGTCACCTGCTGACCGAGCTGGCTGAGCCGCTTCGCCGCGCCGGGCTGAGCCGCATAACCGTCAGCATGGATGCGGTCGATCCTGAGACCTTTGCCCGCATTACCCGCGTGCCTCGCAGCTATGAACGTGTTCTCGACGGCATTCGGGCTGCAAAGGCCGCCGGCCTGGCTCCGGTGAAGGTGAACTGCGTGCTCATGAGGGGCTGGAATGACGACCAGATCGAACGTTTCGCTGAGTTCGCCCGGACGGAAGACGTCATCGTCCGCTTCATTGAGTTCATGCCGCTGGAAGAGGACAAGGTCTGGTCGCGCGATCTGGTGATCCCGCTGGAAGAGATCGTCACTCGCTTGAACAATGTCGGCGACCTTGTGGAGCTTCCTCCGAATTCCGTCAGCGAAACCGCCCGCCGTTACGGCTTTAGCGATCGCCGCGGCGAGATTGGCATTATCGCCCCTGTCTCGCATCCCTTCTGCGGCCACTGCAGCCGCGTCCGGCTTACGTCGGATGGTAAGGTTCGCACCTGCCTCTTCTCGCAGCTCGACCACGATCTGCACGCAATCATGCGGCGCGGTGGAACTGACGAGGAGATGTGTTCGTATATCAGGCAGATCGTAGACCGGAAAGAAGAGCGACATCACATCGGCGACACCGGGTTTATCAAACCAGCACGCGCAATGGTGCAGATCGGTGGCTGACCGCAGTTTAGGTTGCGATTACTTTCGTTTTGTAACATTTGTGCTGTATTTGCTGTACGTTAGCTTCGGCGGGGCTCTCTTAGGTGATTCGACGGCGACAGTTCGAAGCCATTGAAGGCGGACAGATGGATCAGGTCCGTGTCTTCCACGATGTGGCGCGTGCGCTCACGTCGCAACTGGAGCTCGGCGTCATTCTGCGGACCATCATGGACAAGATGGCGCAGTTCTTCGCACCGGAGCGCTGGTCGCTGCTGATGGTCGATGAAAAGGCCAACGAGCTCTACTACGAGATCGCGGTCGGCGAAGAGACCGAATACCTACGCACGCTGCGCCTGAAGATGGGCGAAGGCGTTGCCGGTTGGGTGGCCCAGAGCAACCAGGCGCTGATCGTGCCCAGTGTAACGACCGACCCGCAGTGGTCGGCCTATGCCCGGCGCCATCCGGAGCTCAACATGCAGTCGCTCGCCTGCGTGCCGATTCAGGCGGACGGCAAGGTGCTGGGAGTCATCCAGTTGATGAACTCCAAACTCGACCTGATGAGCGAGTACTCGGTTACCTTCCTGCGCATTCTTTGCGACTACGCCGCTATTGCGATCCAGAACTCCCGCCGCATGGAGCTGATCCAGGAACTGACCATTACGGATGACGTTACCGGCCTGTTCAATGCGCGGTATCTCTACAAGGCGATCGAGGAAGAGGTCCGCAAGGGTCGGCGCAATCACTTCAGCCTGATGTTCATGGATATGGATCACTTCAAGGAAGTGAACGATACCCACGGCCACCTGGTCGGCAGCCGCCTACTCGCTGAAGTGGGCAACCTGCTGCAGCGTGTCTTCGGCACCGCGAACCCGGCCTTCCGCTACGGCGGTGACGAGTTCGTAGTGCTGATGCCCGGCGTCGAAAAAGAACGCGCGGTTACGCTGGCCCGCACTGTCTATGACACGCTGGGCGAGTCCCGATTCCTTACCGGCGAAGGTCTTTCGTTGCGTGTGCAGGGAAGCCTTGGCCTGGCCACCTTCCCCGAAGATGGCGACACCGTGCACTCCATCATCCGTGCCGCCGACACGATGATGTACGAGGTGAAGAACACTACTCGTAACAATCTTGCTGTGGTGGGCATGGGTCTGCTCTATGATCGCCCGATGCAAACCCCGGAACAACGCGATGCGCGGGGAACGGCGATTGGGCAGTCGATGGTGACCTAGCAAGTTGAATAGTTGAATAGTTGAATGGTGTTCTTGCCGGGTAGGAATTCGGCGGATCAACAGACTGTACTCGCGGACAAACATTAACAACATGTCCATGGGACATGTGTATTCGAGCGAAGCTCTAACTACCATTCAACCATTCAACAATTCAACAATTCAACTCGCCTTCGTAAACTGAACCCATGCCGCCACGAGCCTCCGCGGACCAGATCGACCCGCAGCAAACTGCCGCGGCCATCACCGACTTCCTTCAGACCTATCCTCACGCGGCCATCCTGGAGCACGGGGCGCTTCTGTTCGATATGCGCTCGGCGCAGTGGAGTTTGAATACAGATCACAATCGCTGCACGCTGCATCTGTGGAGTGAAGAGCGGAATCTTACGCGACGTGTCTTGTCTGCGGAGGCTCGCAGCAGCGGCTTGCGGTTGAGCGTGCAGCGGTTTGGCCAGCCGAAACCTACGACCCTGGATCTGGTATCGAAGCAGGAGCGGCGGCTGCCTTCGACTCGTGATGCTGCGCGCAGGCAGTATCTGCGGATTCTGGAGCGGGTACTTGTCCGGAACTTTCCTGACTGGAGGCCTGCGGGGTTCAGCACTGCGATGGATCTGGAGCGCAGTTTTGGACCGGCGTATGCGCGCGGTGTGATCACGCGAGGGCGGCAGGCGTGGGCGGTACTTGGGGTTGGACCGGAGGAGTCGGCGCAGACAGTCGATGGTGTGCTGACACTGGGCATTCTGTGGCTGCAGCTCTGCCGCGAGCGGGCGATGGGGAAGCATCTCTTTGCGGGGCTTCGCATTGTTGTTCCTGCAGGCACGGCGGCGCTGACGCTGGCGCGTATGGCGTGGCTGAATCCGCGGATTGCGCAGTGGGAACTGTATGAGCTTGATCCTCGATCAGAGGAGCTTACGCCGCGCGAGCCGGCCGATCATGGCAATCTGAAGACGCGGCTGATCCATGCTCCGAATCCGGATACTACGCGTTTTGATGTTGCGATCGCGAAGGTGATGGAGCTGGTTCCGGCTGCGTCGCGTGGGCTTGTAGAGCAGCGGCTTCGTTCTGCGACGGAGCTGGCGTTTCTACTGCATGGGCTGGAGTTCGCGCGTGCTGTGTTGCGGAGTGCAGCGAACTCTTTTGCGCATACGCTTGAGATTACGGTGGGTGCTGGTGCGAATGAGACCTTGCTCAATGACGCGAACCGAGATGCGCTTCGTGCGTTGG
>JAEKKE010000199.1 GCA_019510535.1 Acidobacteriota bacterium | reverse complement strand
TCGGAAGCCCTGACCAAGGGGCTGAATACTTCGGTTGCCGCCTTCATCCTCGCCAACATGCCGCAGATGGACCAGGTGAATATGCAGGAGATGTCCGGCACCCTGAACCGTGCCGGGCAGACGATGACAGCCCTGCTGGCGGCGATCGCAACCATCTCACTCATCGTCGGCGGCATCGGCATCATGAACATCATGCTTGTCTCGGTCACGGAACGGACACGGGAGATCGGTATCCGTCGTGCTGTTGGAGCGCGTTCCTATGATGTCTTGATGCAGTTCCTCGTAGAAGCCGTGACTCTCGGGCTCGCGGGTGGAGTTCTCGGAATCATCCTTGGATTTCTTGCCTCGTTCACTATCACGCGCACGCTGCAATGGGATGCCACGGTCTCCCCAACCGCCGTTGCCCTGGCATTCGGCATAGCCGCAGCCACTGGTGTCTTCTTTGGCTTCCACCCGGCCCGCCGTGCGTCGAAGCTGAACCCCATCGACGCTCTGCGCTTCGAGTAAGACGGCATGACAGACCTCACCTCGCTCCGCAAGAGCACGGCCATCGCCTGGAGAGCGCTGCAGCGGAATAAGCTGCAGACGATTCTTACGATGGTCGGCATGACGATCGGGGTAGCCACCGTGCTGACCATGATCGCCCTGGGCAGCGGAGCGCAGGCTGCAATTCAAGACCAGGTTCGTGCCGCAGGTATGAACGTGATCGTCGTCAGCTCCGGCAATTACAAGATGCAGCAGCAGTGGACGAGCCAGGGCGAAGCGGAGGAACCAGCCGCCTATGTTCCAGGCCGCTATCGTGCCCGCTTTCGCACGATGACGTGGCAGCCATCGTCTCCTGCCATCCTGATGAGGGTCTACCAGCCGGGAACGAATCCGCAGCAGGATATCGCTCACGGTGGCGAAAACGCTGCAGGGCTCGGAGCTTCTGATAAGCTCAGCCTCTCCGATGCGGATGCGATCGCCGATCTGAGTGGTGTTCAGTTTGTTTCGCCTGGTGTGACAGAAAACGCTACCGTCACAGCCGGTGATGCTAGCTGGTATACACGCGTCCATGGAGAAGGGAAGGATCTGCCTTCGATCCGCAGGGCATGGATCTTTCCGGAGGGACGATTTTTCTCAAAGAGTGAGATCGCAAATGCTGAGAACACAATCGTGCTGGGAAGCATCGTAGCGGAGAAGCTCTTCGGGAACGTGAATCCAATAGGCAAGGACGTCACGATCCGGGGCGGAAGTTTTCATGTCGTCGGCGTCGTTGGCAGCGGTAGCTGGATGGTACCGGCAGCGGTCGGTGACGATCAGTTCGATGCCGTCTATATGCCGGTAACGACAGGGCAGAATCTGCTTGGCAAGCGGGGGCTCGACTCGGTCACGGTATCCACGGTCTCTACCGGCGATGTCACACGCGTGACGAAGAGCATTGCAGCTCTCCTTCGCCAGCGTCATAAATTGACGCACGCAGATCCGGACGACTTCGTCGTCTCCAGCCAGGCTCGCAAGTCACTGGCACGTGGAGGCATGCGAACCGATATCGCGCGCGCCATCACTGGAAATGTAACCAATCTCGACAAAGTGACGCTGGAACAGTTGGGTAAGACCCTCGACCGGGCGAGCCGTACCATGACTGCGCTGCTGGCCAGTATCGCTTCGGTCTCTCTCATCGTCGGCGGCATCGGCATCATGAATATCATGCTGCTCTCAGTGACCGAGCGCACCAAGGAGATCGGCATCCGGCGCGCGGTGGGTGCACGATCAAATGAGGTAATGTTGCAGTTCCTGATGGAAGCGGTGACTCTAAGCCTTACGGGAGGAGCGCTCGGCATTCTGTTTGGAGTGCTTGCCTCCGGCTCCATTACCAGGATGGTTGCCTGGTCGACCAGTATCTCTCCGCTCGCGATTCTGGTCTCATTTGGCGTCTCTGCGGCCGTGGGAATCCTGTTCGGATACTACCCGGCGCGAGAAGCCTCACGGGTGACACCAATGACTTCGCTCCGCTACGAGTAGCGGCATGATGTGGCTAGACCCGCGGAGACAGAACTCCGCGGGCCCTTTGCTCGCTTCCTACTTGTTTGCTGGTTTAGTAAGGGTTGGGTACTTGATCCCAAGTTGATCGAGATACGTGGGATACTTCGACGCATCGTAGTAATACTTCTGCATCTCTGCCCGATACTTTTCCATGGTCGCCTTGTTCATAAAGCTTGCGGGCTTGTCCTCCGGCCGAACCAGAGACTTGTACTTTACCGTCTTGGTCTGGACGTTGGTGAAGTAGTCTTTTGCCGCAGCTATAAGCTCAGGTTTGGTCATCAGGTCATAGAGCGTCATGGCCTGCACCTTGGCCCCGGCAACGACGCCTTTGTGTGCGATAGGCGTTGCCATAGCGATGGCGTTGGCCCAGTTATGTCCGGGAAGGCCGGGGATATTGGCTGGATACGAAAGAACGATGGTCGGCACGTTCCATGAGATATCACCGATATCGTCGGACGGGCCGCTCTCTGAACTCGCCGTTGGCGACGGTGGGCGCGGTGTACGCAGCTCGGTATCCAGGCCGCTCTCCTGAGCTCCGATTTCGTGCTGTAACGCTTTCGCCAGTGCCTGGTCATCGGCAGACCATATCGGTAATCCGATCTGTGTAGCATTAGCATTCAGATCTTCGGCGATGGGTTTGTTGTAGTGTCCCGGCCATGCGGAGCCGAGGATGGTTTCGTCCCAGGTTGTCTGGGTCATCAGAGCTGCGCCCTGGGCCATGCGGTCGCCATCTGACCAAAGGCCTTTGATGTGGTCATAGTCGAGCTCGCGGAAGTAATACCAGACAGCAGCCGACTGCGGAACAACATTCGGCTGATCGCCGCCGTTGGTGATGACGTAGTGTGAACGCTGCTGAGGACGAAGATGCTCACGGTGGAAGTTCCAGCCGGCATCCATCAGCTCGACCGCGTCAAGAGCCGACTTGCCCCGCCATGGAGCGGCCGCCGCATGAGCCGACTCTCCATGGAAGTTGTACTGAAGTGAGATCAGTCCGGTTTGTCCGCCCTCTCCCCAGCGAGCGCCCAGGTTTGTACCGACGTGAGCGAAGAGAACAGCGTCAACATCCTTGAAGTAGCCGTCACGAACGTAGTAGGCTTTTGCACCCAGAAGCTCTTCAGCAACGCCTGGCCAGATCTTGATGGTGCCGGACAGATGGTTCTTCTCCATCTGCTCCTTAACCGCCAATGCCGCGAGGATGTTAAGCGGAACGCCGGAATTATGCCCCTCCCCGTGTCCTGGAGCTCCCGGAATCAATGGTTCATGCCAGGCGACGCCGGGCTTCTGTGATGCCTGTGGGATGCAGTCAATATCGGAACCGAGAGCGATCACCGGCTTACCGGAGCCCCAGCTTGCCATCCACGCCGTAGGGATTCCGGCGATGCCGCGTTCGACTTTGAATCCATTTTTCTCAAGGATCCCAGTCAAGTACTTCGATGTCTCGAACTCCTGGAAGCCGAGTTCGCCGTAAGAGAAGACAGTATCGACCATCACCTGTGCCAGCTTTGCATTCTTGTCGACATGCT
>JAEKKE010000198.1 GCA_019510535.1 Acidobacteriota bacterium | reverse complement strand
CGGACAGGTTTATGGAGGCGGAGAGCGCACCGAGGATGACCAGATGCCGGTGGAAGAGAGCGGCAACATGCTGCTGATGATTGCGGCCATGGGGCGCGCCCAAGGAGATTGGCACTTTGCCAAACAGTACTGGCCGCTGCTGGTGAAGTGGGCGGCGTACCTCAAGGACAAAGGTCTGGATCCGGAGAATCAGCTCTCGACCGATGACTTTGCCGGCCACCTGGCGCACAACGCCAACCTGTCCATCAAGGCGATCGATGCTCTGGGAGCGTTTGCGGAGATGGCCAAAGGCGTAGGCGACGACAAGCTGGCAAAGGAGTATGCCGGCGTGGCCGCGGAGATGGCGAAGAAATGGAGCGACCTTGCCCGCGAAGGCGACCACTACAAGTTGGCCTTTGATGCGGCCAATACGTGGAGCCAGAAGTACAACCTGGTATGGGACGATCTCTTGGGATTGAAGCTCTTTCCGGCTTCGGTGAAGAATACCGAGCTGGCGTTTTACAAGACGAAGCTGAACCAGTACGGTCTTCCGCTCGACAGCCGCAGAGACTACACCAAGCTGGACTGGGAGCTGTGGACAGCCACCCTGGCCGACGACGATGCGACCTTCCACACGCTTGTCGATCCGCTGGGGAAGTGGCTGGATGAGACACCGACCCGTGTTCCGCTGACCGATTGGTATGACACGAAAACTGGCAAGCAGGAGGGCTTTCAGGCCAGATCGGTGGTGGGTGGAATCTTCATCAAGTCGCTTCGCCAGAGCGGGTTAGGACACAAGTAGACGATTCGTTACGAGCATGACAAAAGCCCCGCGCTGAGCGGGGCTTTGTTTTCGCAAAAAGGCCATTTGCCTAGTTGACCTTCAGGTTGATCTGGAAGGCGTTCTTGCTGTCGAAGGAGCTGACTGTCTTGGTGTTGCTCTTTTTCCCCTCGTGCACGGCCCAGAGCTCATAGTCGGTGTTCTGGGAGAGCTGGCCGAAGCGGTAGGCTCCGTCTTCACTGGTGATAAAGCTCTTCACGGACTGGGTGCGGGTGTCCTTCAGATAGACCACGGCACCTTTCAGAGCGCCGTCAGAGCCGTCGATGACCTTGCCTTCCACGGTGCGCTGCTTCTGCTGTGCTACGGCAGTGGTCGGCGTTGCGATCGGCAGAGCAGCCGCGGCGGTGAGGCCGGCGGCGACGACAAGGCGAATTAGGGACAGACGACGCATATCACTGAGTATAAACACCCGGTAAAGCCGGAAGATGCGGTGAATCGTACCGGATGGGCCAGCCGGCAGAAGAGTCCTCGGGAAGGCCGGGACGGGGGCTAGGCCGCTGTGATGAAATGGAGTGCATGCGCAGCACCGGACCCATCACGCTGAACCTTCCACACTTTTCCGGCGCGACCCGCAAGCTCATCCTCATCCACCTGGCGTCCTTCTTCGGTTTCCTTGTGCTGGAATGGGCAGCCCGGGATATCGCGCACCTGCTGACCGGATATGTAGTGCTGGTGCCGCAGAGCGTCTTCCACGGCCACGTCTGGCAACTGCTGACCTTCATCTTCTACCCGATTGGTCTTCTGGGGATGATCTTCGCCCTACTCTCGCTGTGGTTCCTCGGGGTGTGGATGGAAGGAACCTTCGGCAGCCGGCGTCTGGTGGAGCTCTATCTATTCACCGCCGTCGGAGCAGGTCTGCTGGCTTCGGCAATCTGCTACACGCGTATCTTCGGATTGCGCCCGGATCTTGTCGCCGCCGGCCCATGGCCTGCGGTCATGGGGCTGATGACAGCGTTTGCCTCGCTGATGGGCGAAAGCGAGATGTATGTCTTCTTCGTCATCCGCATGAAGGCGAAGTATGCGGTCTCGATCTTTATCCTGTTGCAACTGGCAACGGTGATTCAGGGCGGCGATCGTCTCGGTGCTTTGGCAGAGCTCTGTGGAGCTCTGTGCGGTTGGCTCTACTTCAAGTTCGCGCCGACGCGTGGCTTTGTCTTTGGCGCCAGTGAGCGTTACTTCGGTCTGCGCAACGGCTACTATCGCTGGAAGCGCCGACGGGCCGCACGTAAGTTTGAGGTCTACATGCGCAAGCAGAACCGCGTAGTGAAGTTCGATGAAGAGGGCCGTTACATCGCGCCCGATGACGAGCGCCGCGATCCTCGCGACAGAAAGTGGATGAACTGAGGAGAACGTTGGGATGGAGAAGAAGCAGCTTGGCCGCTCGGGCCTGATGGTTTCACCGATCTGCCTGGGTGGAAATGTGTTCGGTTGGACGATCGATGAACAGAAGTCCTTCACCATCCTGGATGCATTTGTCGATCGCGGCTTCAACTTCATCGATACGGCCGATGTCTATTCGCGTTGGGTCCCAGGCAACAAGGGCGGCGAGAGCGAGACGATCCTCGGCAACTGGTTTGCCCGCACCGGCAAACGCGACAAGGTCGTGCTGGCCACCAAGGTCGGCATGGAGGTTGCTGAAGGAAAGGGCCTGCGTAAGGCGCACATCGTGAAAGCCGTGGAGCAATCGCTACAGCGGTTGCAAACGAGCTATATCGACCTGTACCAGGCGCATACGGATGATGCCGAGACCCCGCTCGAGGAGACGCTCGGAGCCTTTGCGTCACTCGTGCAAGCCGGGAAGGTGCGTGCAATCGGCGCCTCGAACTACAGCGGCAAACGTCTCGCTGTCGCTCTGGATATCTCCAGACACAACGGCTTTCCGAGATACGAGTCGATCCAGCCCCACTACAACCTGGTCGTTCGTCAGGAGTACGAAGAAGGCGTGGAGCCGGTGGTGGATAAACACAACATCGGTGTCATTCCTTACTTCTCGCTGGCTGCCGGATTTCTTACAGGGAAGTACAAGTCGAAGGCAGATGCGGAAGGCGCAGCACGTGCGGGCTATGTGACGAAGTACTTCGACGAACGCGGAGAGCGCATCCTGAAGGCGCTTGCGGAGGTCTCGGCATCAACCGGAGCAAAGCAGGCAACAGTAGCGCTGGCATGGCTGTTGAGCCGCCGTACCGTTACTGCTCCCATTGCGAGTGCGACGAGTCTCGAGCAGTTGAATGAAGTGCTGGCTGCGGGTGAGTTGAAGCTTCACCGCGATGACACGGTGAAGCTGTGTAAGGCGAGCGCGCTCTAGTTGCTGGTTGCTAGTTGGAATACACTGGGTGCCTCACTATACGCGAAGCTCGAATCGTATTTTGTTTGCCGTTTCGTAGCGACCAACGGGAGCGGAGAAATCTGCTTTCCTACCGATGCTATTACCGGGCACAATCCGAAAAGCAGATCCCTACGGGATGAGATCCATCGTAAAAATAGGAAAATAGAGATATTGAGAATGTGAATTACTATTTGTCATTATCGAGAAGGCTGAACTGGTTGTCGGTGAGAGTAAGCGTTTTCGTCGCTCTGCCGACCTGCGTCAATCGAAGAGCCAGGCCCGTAGGACTCCAGGCCAGATCTGTGATCAGGACAGGACATGTTCCGCTGGGGTCCAATTCCCCCCCACTGCAAACATCATGTGTATTCAGAGAGGCCACCCGATGGCGCCCCGTCTCTCTCCCAGGTAGGGTGAACCG
>JAEKKE010000197.1:3585-5077 GCA_019510535.1 Acidobacteriota bacterium | reverse complement strand
TTCTCCTGCATCTCTGCCTCGCTGGATTTTAGGGTGATCGCTGTGGCCGCACCTGCAGCCATAGAGCGGATGAATTGCCGCCTCTTCATGAATGGAAATCTCTCCTTCGAGAGACATCCTATACAAACACGAAGGCCCCGGTCTTTTGACCGGGGCCTTGTGGCTTATTTACGCCTTGATGACGTTTCCGTCCTTGACCTCGACCGGGTCGAGGAAGGGCATGGACTTGCGCAGATCCTTGCCGACCTTCTCCACCGGATGAGCAGCTTCTTCCTTGCGGATGCGCTCGAAGCCCTTACGGCCGGTCTCGTTCTCTTCGATGAACTTCTTGGCGAAGGTTCCGTCCTGGATGTCCTTCAGCAGGCCCTTCATCGCATCCTTCACGGCCGGGGTCACGATGCGCGGTCCGGCAACGTAGTCGCCCCACTCGGCGGTGTCAGAGATGGAGTAGCGCATATACTCAAGGCCGCCGCGGTACATCAGGTCGACGATGAGCTTGAGCTCGTGCAGCACCTCGAAGTAGGCCAGCTCGGGCTGGTAACCAGCCTCGGTCAGAACCTCAAAGCCCGCCTTTACAAGGGCAGCGGTGCCGCCGCAGAGAACGGCCTGTTCGCCGAAGAGGTCGGTCTCGGTCTCTTCCGTGAAGGTGGTCTCAAGCACTCCGCCACGGGTGCAGCCAATGCCCTTGGCGTAGCTCAGGGCCAGCTTCAGCGCGTTGCCGGTGGCATCCTGCTCCACGGCTACCAGGCCGGGAACACCACCGCCCTCGGTGAAGACCTCGCGGACGCGATGGCCGGGGCCCTTGGGGGCAACCAGCGAGACGTCCACGTCGGCGGGCGGATTGATGGTGCGGAAGCGGATGTTGAAGCCGTGCGCGAACATCAGGGTCTTGCCGGCGGTGAGGCCCGGCTCAACTTCCTTGTAGACCTTGGCAGCCGTCTGGTCGGGAACCAGCAGCATGATCACATCAGCCCACTTGGCAGCCTCGGCTACCGGGAGCACTTCCAGGCCGGCGTTCTTCGCCTTGGCTTCGTTCGGCGAACCGGGACGAAGGCCGACCTTGACGTCCACGCCCGAGTCCTTCAGGTTCAGCGCATGGGCGTGGCCCTGCGAGCCGTAGCCGATGATGGCGACTTTCTTCGCCTGGATAAGAGAGAGGTCTGCGTCGTGGTCGTGGTATGCCTTTGCCATTCTTCTTCCTTTTCGTGGTTACGTAGAAATTCTAGTGGAACCGGCCCCGGATCGTCCCGGAGGGCAATAGGGAAAACACTCTATGTTTCGTCTTCCTCAAACTGGTTGGGGAGGTCGTCTTCTTCCGGGCGGACCGGATAGGCGACCGGCTGATCCGCGGGCGTTTTGGTGCCCAGGGCCTTCAGCACCTTGGTGGTGTGCTGGCCGCGGCGCATGGCCATGCGGCCGGTGCGTGAGACCTCCAATACGTCATAGTTTGACTCACGCAGTACCTGCAGCAGACCCTCGATCTTCGAGGCGG
>JAEKKE010000197.1:0-3569 GCA_019510535.1 Acidobacteriota bacterium | reverse complement strand
GGCGCCAGATCGACGACACGGGCGCGAAAGACCTGCGCCAGCTCGAAGATCTGGGTGCGCGAGTGGACTCCATGCGGTGAGTTGGGACCGGCGCCGACCTTGACGAGGCATAGCTCGCGAATCACGGCCTCGGCGCGTGAAACCTCATCCACCTCGCGCGTGACCTCGAGCTTATAGAGGGAAGCTCTGATGCGGTGAGCGGCGTTCTCGGCGCCCTCGCACACGATGGTCATGCGCGAGACGCCGTCGCGCTCGCTCTCACCCACGGTGAGCGAGACGATATTCACCGAAAGGCGGCGAAAGAGGGAAGCCACGCGCGTCAGCACGCCCGGCTTGTCGTCAACAAGTGCAATAAAGGTATGCAGCATCTGATCTTCTTTCCTGGCTATTTCGTTGCGGTGTAGGGCGCGTCGGTGTCCCAGAGTTCGATCTCTTTGTCGCCGGAGGCATGCAGAACGCCACGGTCCCATAGCTTGGATGGAAGCTTGGAGAGTGTGTAGTCACCAGCCGCGTGGTAGCTGCCGCCACAGGGCGGCTCCCCCGGAGCATACTTTTCTGCGGCGCACTTCTTGCCGCGATAGATATGCGCCCGGAAATCATTGCCCTTCGGAGCCTTGATCTTTAGAGCAGGCAGCGTGTTGGAACGTGTTGCGTCACGGACCTGCCAGACCAGCGATTCGATCTCGTCATCCGTGGCATCTTCCTTAACGACCAGTGTGGCTGTGTCGTTATCGAAGTGAAACAGGGTGAACGATGGAGCAGAAACCGTGGGCCGTGCCGGATAAGTGACGGCGGGTTTGACCGGCTCCTTCGGAGCCGGCGGCGATTTCGATGCCGAATTACATCCGGCCAATCCAACGGCCAACAGAACGGCAAGAGAACAGATCGATGTCTTCGCCATTAGTCCTCCGCCGTTTCGATCAGCGGGTTCGGGCGGCGCACCATCTCGTGCAGAGCGCTTCCAGGGGCGATCATCGGGTACACGCCGTCTTCCTTCTCAACCGAGAAGTTGATCAGGAACGGAGTGGAACCGGTGCGAGCCTTGGTGACGATCGGGATGACTTCTTTGCGCTGCGTGATGTGCGCGGCGGGAATGCCGTGCGCATCGGCCAGCTTCACGAAATCCGGCGACAGGATCGGCGAGCAGGAGTAGTTCTTGTCGTAGAAGGCCTCCTGCCATTGGCGCACCATGCCAAGGAATCCGTTATTGATAACGGCGATGTTGATGTGCAGCTTCTCCTGCACGATGGTCGAGAGCTCTGCCGCTGTCATCTGGAAACCGCCGTCTCCGGCGATCACCCACACATCCTTCTCGGGCGCGGCCATCTTGGCGCCGATCGCTGCAGGCAATGCGAAGCCCATGGTGCCAAGGCCGCCGCTGGTGACCAGGGTGCGGGGAGCGTTATGGCGGAAGTACTGCGCCTCCCACATCTGGTGCTGACCTACGTCGGTGACGATGATGGTCTCGGTCTCGCGGCCTGCGGCTACGGCCTCGCGCCAGATGTCGTGGATAACATGCGCGGCATAGAGGTGTCCGTTGTCGGGCAGGTTGACGATATCGCGGACCGCAGCCTGGCCCTTGCTTGCGTTGATCTGCTTCAGCCATGCCGCATCGCTGGAGGCGGGCAGCATGGGCAGCAGGGTCAGCAGAACCTCACGCAGATCGCCGATGAGCGCAACGTCTACCTTGACGTACTTGTTGATCTCCGACGGATCGATCTCAATATGAATCTTCTTCGCGTTCTCCGCGTAGCTGGCGAGATTGCCGGTGACGCGGTCGTCGAAGCGCATACCGAAGGCGAGAAGGAGGTCGGCTTCCTGGATAGCGTTGTTTACCCACGACTCACCGTGCATGCCCATCATGCCAAGGGAAAGCGGGTGCGAGGCAGGGAAGCTGCCCAGGCCCAGCAACGTGCTGGCCACGGGAATGTGCATGCGCTCCGCGAAGGCGATTACTTCTGCCTCTGCACCGGACTGATTAATACCGTGGCCGGCGAGGATGACGGGCTTCTTCGCGTTCTTGATGAGCTCAATCGCCTGCAGAATGGCGCCGGACTCGGCGCGAAGCATTGGGTGCGGGCGCGCCGGCGGCGGGGCCGCGTCTTCGAAGTTGAAGATGCAGGAGGCCTGCTGTGCGTCCTTGGTGATGTCGACCAGCACCGGTCCAGGGCGTCCGTCCTGTGCGATCTGGAAGGCAAGTCGAACCGTGGGGGCGATATCTTCGGCGCGCGTCACCAGGAAATTGTGCTTCGTGACCGGCAGAGTGATGCCTGTTATATCAACTTCCTGGAAGGCATCGGAGCCAAGTACCTTCGAGGAGACCTGACCGGTGATGGCGACCATCGGAATCGAATCGAGCATCGCGGTCGCGAGACCGGTCACAAGGTTCGTGGCGCCGGGGCCGGAGGTGGCCATGCAGACACCAACCTTGCCGGAAGTGCGGGCATAGCCGTCTGCCATGTGCGAGGCGCCCTGTTCGTGGCGAACCAGCACATGGTGAATAGGGAACTTGCGTAGGGCATCGTAGATGGGGAGGATGGCGCCGCCAGGATAGCCAAATACCGTGGATACACCCTCGCCTACCAGGGTGGCCCAAAGAATTTCGGAGCCGGTGAGCGTGGTGTTACGGATGGCATCGATGGTGTCGGTCATATATTCCTCCTCCTTGAGGGTTACAACTGTATTTCCTTCTCTAGCGAGCCCGGTTCTCCATAGCGAAGAACGATCCGTGCTCCTTGCGAAAAGGGATGTTGCAGCAGTGTTGGTTTGATGAAAGCGAAGAGCTCATCTGCATTAGCTCCATATAGCCACAAGGTTGTTTCTCCTTGGCCTATCTCGTGTCCATCGTGTTCCCCGACCCGCGTGCCTTCCAGCAGATCGATAAGTTTGTCTTCCAACGACACCATCTGATCAAAGTCGATGGCTTGGATATGTATAAGAACGGCGTGAGAGTTATTCATTCCTGACCGTTCAATTCGCTAGCTTGTTACCGCTCCAACGCTCGCGCTGGAGACGGAGTTGGCATACTTCGCAAAGACACCGCGCTTGTACCGCGCCTCCGGAGCCTTGAACTCCTTCAACCGGGCCGCCATCTCTTCGTCACTGATCTCGAGCGTGAGCTTGCGGTTCGGAATATCGAAGGTGATCAGATCGCCTTCGCGCACGGCAGCGATCGGTCCGCCGAGCTGCGCCTCGGGAGCGACGTGGCCGGCCATCAGGCCGCGGGTCGCACCGGAGAAACGTCCGTCGGTCAGCAGGGCCACAGTCTCGGAGAGCTCCGGAATGCCCTTGATGGCGGCGGTGACCGCCAACATCTCGCGCATGCCCGGACCACCCTTTGGTCCCTCGTAACGGATAACGCATACATCGTTCGGCTTGATCTGTCCTGCCTCAACCGCGGCGAAGCAGAGATCTTCCGAGTTGAAGACGCGTGCCGCACCTTGGTGATAGATGCGCTCGTGGCCGGCCACCTTGATGACGCAGCCTTCGGGTGCGAGGTTGCCCTTCAGGATCACGAGACCACCGGTCTTCTTCAGCGGCTTGTCCACCGGATAGATCACAGGCTGGCC
>JAEKKE010000196.1 GCA_019510535.1 Acidobacteriota bacterium | reverse complement strand
GATCGAACCTGTCGGCCATCCGCGGTTCCATGGAGACGCTGTCGGGCGGTGGCACCGCCTCCGGCCCGCTGAGCTTCATGCGCGGCTTTGACGCCTTTGCCGGCGTAATCAAGTCCGGCGGCAAGACCCGCCGCGCGGCCAAGATGGTGATCCTGAACGTGGAGCACCCGGACATCGTTGACTTCATCGAGTGCAAGCAGAAGGAAGAGACCAAGGCCTGGACGCTGGTGCAGGCCGGTTATGACGGCTCCGGCCCGGACTCCGAGGCGTACTCGTCGATCTTCTTCCAGAACGCGAACAACTCCGTGCGTGTGACCGATGAGTTCATGCACGCGGTGGAGCGCGACGGACGGTTCGCGACGGTGACGGTGAAGGACCGCAAGCCGGTCAAGGAGTATCGCGCCCGCGACATCATGAATAAGATCGCCGAGGCGACCTGGCAGTGCGGCGACCCGGGCATGCAATACGACACCACCATCAACCGGTGGCACACCAGCAAGAACACGGCGCGCATCAATGCGTCGAACCCCTGCTCGGAGTACATGTTCCTGGATGACTCGGCCTGCAACCTGGCCAGCTTCAACCTGTTGAAGTTCCTCACACCGGGCGGACAGTTCGATATTTCCGCCTATCGCGCGGCTATCCGCACGGTGATCACGGCGATGGAGATCCTGGTCGACAACTCCGGTTATCCGACTGAGGCGATCGCGAAGAACTCGCACGACTACCGTCCGCTGGGTCTCGGCTATGCCAACCTGGGCGCTCTGCTGATGGCTTTCGGTCTGCCGTATGACTCCGACGCCGGCCGCGACTTTGCCGCGACGCTCACCGCCATCATGTGCGGCGATGCCTACTGGCAGTCGTCCCGTGTGGCTGAGCAGTGCCAGCCGCTGGCTGCGGCGACTCCGCTGACGCAGTCCGCTACCCGTGAGGGCGGCGCCTGCCCCGGCTTCTACGTCAATCGCGAGCCGTTCCTGGATGTAATCCGTCTGCACCGCGCCAGCGTGAATGAGATCGGCAAGTCGAAGACCTCAGAAGAGGGCTTCGTGGCTCCGCAGCTCGATGAGCTGATCGAGGCCAGCAAGGACTCGTGGGATGGCGCTCTGGCCCACGGGGAGAAGTTCGGCTACCGCAACTCCCAGGTGACGGTGCTTGCCCCGACCGGAACCATTGGCTTCATGATGGACTGCGACACCACCGGCATTGAGCCCGACCTGGCTCTGGTGAAGTACAAGAAGCTGGTCGGCGGCGGCATGATCAAGATCGTGAATAACACGGTTCCGTCGGCTTTGTTCAAGCTCGGCTACGACAACGATCAGGTGAACTCGATCGTCAGTTACATCGACTCGACCGGCACCATCGAAGGCGCGCCGGGCATCAAGCCGGAGCATCTGGCAGTGTTCGATTGCTCGTTCAAGCCGGCCAAGGGAACGCGTTCCATCCACTACATGGGCCACATCAAGATGATGTCGGCGACGCAGCCCTTCCTTTCGGGCGCGATCTCGAAGACGGTGAACCTGCCGCACGATGCCACGGCGGAAGATATCGCCGAGGCGTACATCGAGAGCTGGCGTCAGGGCCTGAAGGCCGTGGCCATCTATCGCGATGGATCGAAGGGATCGCAGCCGCTGAACGTCTCTGCCTCCGACGGCAAGGCGAAGAAAGAGGGCATCGCCGACAAGGCGACGGCTGCCATCAACGCCACCGCCGAGCCGGTAGTCGATCCGGCCGTCGTTGCGGCGAAGGACGCTCGCATTGTGACGCTGGAGACACAGGTGGCGCAGCTCATCGCGCAGTCGAACCAGAACACGGACGCCACCGATGCCACGGCTCCGCCACGCGCTGTACGTCACCGTCTGCCGGCTGAGCGTGCTTCGGTGACACACAAGTTCGCCATCGCCGGACACGAGGGCTACATCACGGTCGGACTGTATCCGAATGGAGCCCCGGGCGAGATCTTCATCCGCATGGCGAAGGAAGGCTCAACGGTTTCGGGCCTGATGGACTCCTTCGCGACGGCGATTTCTCTGGCGCTGCAGCACGGCGTACCGCTGAAGGTGCTGAGCGAGAAGTTCGCTCACACCCGCTTCGAGCCCTCGGGTTGGACGGGCAACGAGCAGATCGGCTACGCGAAGTCGATCATGGACTACCTCTTCCGCTGGATGCAGCTCCGCTTCCTCAGCGGCCAGCAGCTTGACCTCTTCCAGGGCCTGGCTCCGGCGAAGGCTGTACCGGTGGCGGGATCGATCGAGGGCGAGCAGGCAACGGTGGTTCCGAGCCTGTCGGCTGAGGTCTACGGTCCGCGCACCACGCCTCCGGTTGAGGGTATTGCTCCCGATCCGACGGCGACCGGTGCTGTCCCAATGGCGAGCTATGGCATGGAAGACCGTGGCATCGCAAAGACCGTTCATGCGGCCGATGCGATGAAGAGCATGTACGACATGGGCGATGCTCCGTCGTGCTCCACCTGCGGAGCCATCATGGTGCGGAACGGTAGCTGCTATCGCTGCATGAGCTGCGGTTCCACCAGCGGCTGCTCATAAGGACTGATTGTCCAGGTAAATGCGCTTCGCGCAAAACAGAAAGCCCCGCCGTCAGGCGGGGCTTTGCTTTAACGCATTTTCATTGTAGGTAATGAAAACGCCGCTGCACACCCCTTCCGGGATACCCAGCAACAGGGAAAATGCTCTAGAGCGATGAAAAGCTATTCATGCTTCACGCAGACGAAGCAGAGCGGGCAATCCTATTTCACTTCTTCGCCAGCGACCGCACGTAGATCACCATGTTCCAAAGCTCGTCGTCCTTTAGCCGGTCGCCGTCACCGGGCATCTGGCCCTTGCCCGTTTTGATGATGGCGTAGAGGTCGGCATCGGACATGTCTTTGAGAGACGAGGAGTCGGTAAGGTCTTTCGGCGCCGGCTTCATGGCGATGTCGCCTTTGCCGTCCCCGGTTGGGCCATGGCACATGGAGCAGTCATAGCCGTACATCTTCTTGGCTTTGGCTTGAGACTCGGCTGTGGGCTTAACGGGATTGGCCATGTTCCCGGTTGCAGGCGCGGGAGTTGCGGGTACGGGTTGCTGTGGTGGAAACGCCAGAGCCACCAGGGCAGGTAGAACAAACAAAGGCTTCAGCATTCGAGCCTCCTAATTAGGCGGCAGAATCGTACCCCCGGGTGTGCTTTGGAGGGAAGAAGATTTTTGCGGTGGTGTTGGGGAAGGTAACCGGGTATTGAAGGGTCGATCGATGCAACCCCTAGAAGGCTGGGTGGGAGCAGCGGGCTTCAGCCCGCTGATTAGAGCCATAAAAACGATGGGCTTCAGCCCTGGGTCTTCTCTGCGAATTGGACAAAGGCCCAGGGCTAAAGCCCAATCTCTTACAAGCCTGATTAGCCCGTCGCGTTCGACTCGTTCGCCGGGTTCGACCAGGATCTCTTGGTGCAGCATGGGACCGGCGGTGACGAAGGTGTGGAACTCGCCGTTTTCTCCGCAGGGGTCTACGCCCGCGGGGAGTGAGGCGATGAGGTCGCGGTCCCAGCTTCGGCCGGCAAACTCTGCGGGGAGCTTACGTGGGTCCAGGCAGGTGAGGCGGGCTTTGACGCCGGCAGAGAGCATCTCGTCCGCGAGGCAGTCGGTAGGGATACCCCAGACGGGAAAGAGCGGCTGCAAGCCGGTGCCGGCGAGCATACGTTCGCGGTAGGCACGGATCTCTTCCAGGAAGAGGTCGCCAAAGGCAAAGGCGGTGAAGCCCTCAGCAATGGCGCGTTCGCAGACTGCTGCCATGCGGCGCTCGTACTCTTCGTTGGGACACGGCCAGGGAAGAGGAACCTTCCAAAGAGGAAGTCCAGCGGCCTCTGCCTGGCGGTCGAGCAGGTCTTCGCGAACGCCGTGGATGGCGATACGGCGGAAATGTTCGTTGACGGTCGTAAGAAGAGCTCCGACCTGCCAGTCGCCCTGCTCGCGCAGAAGCTTCAATGCCCAGGCGGAGTCCTTGCCTCCGCTCCAACTGAGAATGCATTTTTTCG
>JAEKKE010000195.1 GCA_019510535.1 Acidobacteriota bacterium | reverse complement strand
CGACATCCTGCCAGAAGTTTGCCAACTGCAGCGCCGTACAGATCTTGTCTGAGAGCAGATTGAGGGACTCGTCGTGATAACCGCAGGTATGCAGGATCATGCGGCCGACGGGGTTCGCGGAGTACACCGAGTACTCCTCCAGCTCGGCGATTGAGACATGCCGGGTCTTGGTCTGATCTGCCTTGAAGGCCGCCAGTAGATCCAGGAACGGCTGCATCGGAATCTTTCGCTCCCGTATGGTCTCGGTCAGCGCAACGAAGATGGGGTGCTTCGTCCGCTCCGGAGCCTCATAGCACTCGCGCAGCAGTACGCCCCACTCTTCGAGCAGGCGCATGCCGATCTCCGGCGTGGCGACCTCATCGCCCAGATCGTCCGAGGCGCGGCAGTAGGAGTACAGCGCCTCGAAGTCAGTCTTGAACTCCTTCGGCAGGAACCACGTCACAACGTGAAAGTTCTCGTAGTGGCTGGTCGCCAGGTTATGGCACCACGCACGTGCTTCTTCCACCGTTGGGCGCGCTGCGGGCATGACGTACTGGGCTGGAGCGCCTTCTAACATGACACTCCTTCCGGAAAGACGGCCGTCTTGATGTCTTTCACTCCCTCATCAGAACGCACCATCATCTTGCGGAAGACCTCCGGAACGTCTGCCAGGCCGGCACGGCCGGTAATATATTCGGCACACTTGAAGCGCCCACTCTTGATCAGCTCGAAGGCAGTCCGTGACGTGGCCGGAGTGTGATGGAAACTCGCTTTCAGAGTGATGTCGCCATAGTGCAGGCGGTTCGTGTCGAGCTGTACCTTTGTTCCGCTGGGAGGACCACCAAAGAAATTGACGGTGCCGCCCTTGCGAACCATATCCACGGCCCACTCCCAGGTCATCGGCGCTGCTACCGCTTCAATGGCTATATCCACGCCACGGTTTCCCGGCGTCAGCTTGCGGACCTCAGCGATGGCATCGACCCCGTCAGCGATCTGGACCACTTGCCGTGCCCCGAAGACCTTCGCGGTCTCAATCTGGTCATCGCGTTTGACGACTGCGATCACCTCGACGCCGGCGATGTCCGCCGCATGCATAAACATCAGACCAATGGGACCGGCACCGATCACCACCATGGAGTCGCCCAGCTTCGCACATGACTCTTCCAGCCCCCGGATCACACAGGCCAGAGGCTCAGTCAACGCAGCGTACTCAAACGGCACACTCTCCGGAACCGGAAGCGTATTCTTCGCAACGATGCGGGACGGAATGCGGATGTACTCCGCATAGGCTCCGTTGTTGAAGAGCAGGTCCTCGCAAAGGTTCTGCTGCCCCTTCATGCACCAGTAACACTGGTCGCACGGAGCCGAGTTCAACGCCACGACCCGGTCGCCAATCTTGAACTTCGCGCCCTCTCCGGCCTCGACCACGGTTCCGGCAAGCTCGTGCCCGAACGGGATGGGCGGCTTCAGCATCATGGCATGGTAGCCACGACGATAGACCTTAAGGTCCGTACCGCAGGTCAAGGCCGCTCCAACACGAACAACAATCTCTCCCGGGCCAGCCTTGGGGCGGTCTACCGTTTCGAGACGCAAATCTTCCTTGCCGTACAGCACGGCGGCCTGCATGGTGTCAGCCATCCCCTTATTTTCTCATCCTGCACCCGAGGGCGTGTCATCCTAGGCACAATCCCTTAAGCCAAATCGCATCGGCCTGCATCTAAACCACAGCAGCAGTACGAGATAATTCCAGCAAGAGCATGCCAATTCCGCTACCGTCTCCCACTGCGTGGGTCAAATCCAAACTCCTGGCTCTCCAGGAGTACTCTCTGCTGGCCGGACGTGCCTTCCGCTCGCTGTTGACGCCTCCTATCTACTGGGGAGACATCTTCCAGCAGATGGACCTGATCGGTGTTGGCTCCTTACCGATTGTTGTCTTGACCGGCTTCTTCACGGGTTGCGTGCTGGCTCTGCAGGCGGCGACAGCCTTGCAGGAGTTCGGTGCGGTCAGTAAGACGGGCAACCTCGTCGCTCTTTCCATGGTGAAGGAACTCGGCCCTGTGCTGACCGGACTGATGGTCTCTGGCCGTAACGCCTCCGGCATGGCATCCGAACTCGGCTCCATGCGTGTGACGGAACAGATCGATGCTATGCGTGCGCTGGGTGTCGATCCGGTACGCAAGCTGGTTGCTCCGCGCGTTCTGGCGACCGTCTTCATGCTCTTCTGGCTTTCTATCCTGTCCATGTGCATGGGTATCATGGGAGGCGGGCTGGTAGCAGTCTTCCTTCTGGGCCTGGACGGACACGCCTACTTCACTTCGACCTACTCGGCTCTGGTATGGGCCGACCTTTGGCAAGGGCTCACGAAACCGGTCTTCTTCGGCTTCATCATCTCGTCCATCGGCTGCTACTTCGGTATGCAGACAAAAGGCGGCACTCAGGGTGTGGGCCGATCCACGACTGAGGCCGTAGTAGCCTCCTCCATTTTGATCATCGTTTCGGACTTCATTCTGACCCGGTTCCTGATCGGGATCCTGGGACGCTAGATGCCATCTATCAAAGAGACCGCGCTCAAGCACGGATTGTCTCCTGACGCTCCGGTTGTCTCCTTCGATGACGTCTCCATCAGCTTCGAAGGCAACGAGGTGTTGCGCAATGTCTCCTTTACCGTCATGCCCGGTGAGACCCGCATGCTGCTGGGCCCGGCGGGAGGTGGCAAATCTGTCCTACTGAAGCTGGTTGATGGTCTTCTCAAGCCGGATTCGGGCCGCATCTTCGTCTTTGGAGAAGAGATCTCGGCGATGCCGGAGCGAGAGCTCTTCAAATTGCGCCGGCGTATCGGTATGGTCTTTCAGGAATCGGCTCTGTTCGACTCCATCAACGTCGAGGACAACGTCGCCTACCGCCTCAACGAGGAAGGCGTTGCTCCGGAAGAGGCTCATCGTCGCGTTGTGGAAGCGCTGGAGTTCGTCGAGCTTGGTCATGCCATTGAGAAGTTTCCCTCTGAGCTCTCCGGCGGTATGCGGCGGCGTGTTTCGATCGCCCGCGCCATCATTACCGGTCCGGACCTGATCCTCTACGATTCGCCCACCGGCGGTCTGGACCCCATCACGTCAACGACCATCATTGCCCTGGTGGCCAAGCAACGTGATGTCTCCCAAACGACATCGTTGCTCATCACGCATCGTCTGCAGGACGCATTTACCCTGGCCAAGCACTATTACGACCAGAAGGAACAGCGGCTGGAGCCCCTGCCCGACGGGGAGCTCGAAGAGAATACAAAGTTCCTCATCCTGAATGAGGGACGGATCGTCTTCGACGGCACCACACTTGAACTCACACATTCGGAAGACCCATGGATCAGGGAGTATCTCGCTTAGGCAGGGTCGTTCTCCTTGGCGGCTCCGGCCAGATCGGCCAGACCCTGGCCCGCCACTTCCATGACCAAGGCGTAGAGGTCATCAGTGTCTCGCGTACCCCACATCCTGCGCCCTGGACCACAGTAGCCTGGGACGGCAAGACCGTTGAGCGGTGGACTAAATCCCTTGAAGGGGCAGACGCAGTGATCAATCTTGCCGGTTCAAGCATCAATACCCGCTTCACCCCTGAACATC
>JAEKKE010000194.1 GCA_019510535.1 Acidobacteriota bacterium | reverse complement strand
GTTGTTCGCGTTAGAGCATTTTCCCTGTAGGTGTAAGTGCAGGGCTTCCGCATCTATGGGCGTTTTCCGCAACGAAAACGCCACTGCACCCCTCTGCCGGGATACCCAGTAACAGGGAGAATGCTCTAGAACTCCAGCCGCAGCGCGAACTGTGCGACGCGATAGGAGGTGCCGTTCCACATCTGCATGGTGGTCAGTGTGCCGAAGGTGGAGGCAAAGATGTTCTGGTTGGTGATTGTTGGGGCCGAGAAAACCGGGTGATTGAAGACGTTGTAAGCGTCCGCCCGGAACTTCAGGTTGACCTTCTCCGGGATCAGCTTGAAGGTCTTGGCGAGTCCAGCGTCCATGCCCCAGGCGGAAGGCCCGCGAAGGACGTTACGGTTTCCGATATGGAGACCGATCGGGCCGCTAAAGGCAGTTGACGCCTTTGTCGGATCGTCGAAGAGTGTTACCGCGCCATTGCCGGCTTTGTGAATACGCTTGCGGATTGCGCCAGTGTCTCCATTGAAGATCGCCGGAGAGTTGTTGGCATAACCGGCTACAAACGCGTTGGTCCGGGTGTTGAGGGCTTGGCCACTGCGCCATCCCGGCAGGCCGGAGAGCGTCCATCCTCCGATGAGCTCGTCGAGCCATAGCGGCGTGTTCGCACCGAAGGCGCGGCCGCGGCCGAAGGGCAGGTCATAGATGAAGTCGGCGGAGATCACGTGATTGATGTCGAAGTCAGAGTTGGCACGGCAGGCGCGAGGCTGGGTGACATCACAGACATAACCGAAGCCCTGGCTGGAAGGGATGAAGTTTGCCACGGCCGAGACGTTATCGATCGAGTGCGACCAGGTGTAGTTGACGTCAAACCGTGCACCCTTTGCCGAGTTCTTCGAGACCGTTGCAAGGAAACCGTTGTAGCTGGAGAAGCCCTTGTTGGTCATGAAGGTGTTTCCGGCAAACTGCGTCGGCATACCGATGTTGGGTGCGATATAGCCGTTCGCCGCCAGTGCCTGCATGATGTCGGCGAAATCGCCGGCCTGAACGAGCGATGCGAAGTTCTTGTAGATGAACTGCGTGCCACCCGTGCCGATCTGGTTCTCAAAGAAGGGCTGATTGGTGACGGTGTTGGAGGCGCGGCTCTGAGTGACGATGTTCGAGAAGGCCTGGTTGAGCGTCTGTCCTGACCGGCTGTCCGGGAAGTCGATCAACTGCGAGGCATCCGCCTGTGCCAACAGACGACGTCCCTGGCGGCCAACATAGTTCAGCCGCATCACGAAGCTTGAAGAGAACTCATGCTGGATACCGAAGTTGTACATCAGCGAGTACGGATCTTTCAGCTTGGGGTCAATGATGGTGTTGAACTGGCCCCCCGCAAGACCGTTGCCTATGCCGTTGGTGACATAGGGGGTGAAGGGCTTTGTGATTGCCGGTGCAGCGGGAGGCGCCGGAATGGAAAGATTCGTGCCCACACGCGGATCGTTCAACAGAGCCGAGTTGGCGTTTGCACTTCCGTATAGGCGGCTGGCGCTGTTCTGGAAGAGATAGGAGCTCTGGTCCTGCACGAAGTTCACGGCGTTGATTACGGTACGGTCAAAGACGATACCGACGGAGCCGTTGAAGACCGTCTTCGGATCGGAGGCGGGATTGTAGGAGAAGGCAAAGCGTGGAGCGAAGTCCTTGTAGTTGGGCGAGTAGAGGTCAGGACCGTTATTGGCCTTGCCGCCGAGCTGGTAGGTAATGAATGGAACTGCTCCGTCGCCGGAGACGCCGCTGCGACTCTGGGCCGCGCGGGCTGCGAAGTAGCTGTCGAAGTTGGTGTTCTGCACCGCCTCAAGGCCATTGGCTTCATACGGTACTGTGTAGTACTGCCAGCGGACACCGTAGTCGATGGTCAGGTGCGGTGTGACCTTCCAGATATCGCCGAAGTAAAGCTCGGTCTGGTAATAGCGGTAACGGCGAACGGCGCCTGAACCCTGGGTAATCACACTGCCGCTGGGTGTGTAGTTGTAGTTGCTGTTGAACAAGCCGACACGGCCAAGGGCCAGAGCGAAGGCACTGTCGTAGGTGGTGGAAGCAGTCGTGCCTGCGCGAATGTCCGAGGGACGCAGGCTGGCATTTAGAGTGTTGGTGTTGCCGCCCAGACCGAGGCTGACGAAGTTGTAGTCGTTGACTAACAGGCTGTTGGTTTTGATGAACTTGAAGGTTCCACCGAAGGACAGGTTGTGGCGGCCGATGGTCCAGTTGAAGTCATCGCGCACGACCGGAATCGGCACGCGGCGGCGCTGTGAGCCCGGCGCAGCATAGGCGCCGTTCAGGAAGGTCGTAGAGCCTCCGCCGAAGGTGAAGCTATTCAGCCCCGTTGGGTTATAGAGCGTCGGGAAGTTGTAGACGCCAATGTTGTCTCCGTATTCGAATGAGTTGACCTTGTTGCTGCCGATGATCCAGTTGTGGCCGATCACATAGGCGTAGGAGCGGTCCTGGAAGGGGAAGGTCAAGGGATCGTTCGCGAACTGTGGAGCAGCGTAGACACGGTCTTCACGGCTGACGGTAGCGCGCGCCCAGATGCGCTGCGACTGTGTCAGATTGAAGTCGACTTTGGCGACGTAGATGTTGTGGCTGTCCGGAGCGGGATAGGTAAAGCGATAGACACCGCTGTTGATACCATCGCCCTGGCCAAGAAGGTTGGCCCGAGGGTAACGGTTGTTGAAGACAGACAGCATGTTGGCGCTGAAGCCCTGACCCTGAGGATCGAGCGATTTGATATTGGCGACGCCGATGCACTGCGGTGTGGTGTCCTGACGGCTGGTCGCCGCGCAGGCGGTTCCGTTTGCAGATGCCTTGATGTAGGAGACGTTGCCGGCGCGATAAGAGTCGAGCGGGACAAGGCGGTTCTGGGTGCCGGACTGCACGATGCGTGAGCCGTAGTAATCGAAGAAGAAGAAGAGGCGGTCTTTTAGAACCGGCCCTCCGATGCTACCGCCGAACTGATTACGGATGTAGTTCGGACGGGGTACCTTGGGATTGGTGTTGTTATTGAACCAATCGTTGGCGACGGTGGAGGCATCGCGGTGGTATTCGTTGATGTTTCCGTGGAACTTGTTGGTGCCGCTCCTGGTAATGAGCTGGAACTGGCCGCCGCCGCCGGTGCCGCTGCCGGCCAGAAGACCGGCGACGGTGCCGCGGAACTCCTGAATGGAGTCGACTGGTGCATTGCCGACCATGGAAGTACTGCTTCCGGCAGCGATATCGTTTACGTCCAGACCGTCGATGGTCATGGTGTTCTGGTCGCTGCGCGCTCCGGCTATGGAGAGTGTGGTGCCATTCACGGAGCTAACGCCCGGCTGTTGGGAAAAGAGCACCACGGGTGAGATGCGGTTGACGACCGGGAAACCTCAATGGCGACGGCTTCGCCGGCCTTCAACTGGGCGTTCTGGGTTCGCGCGGAGGCGACCAGAAGCGGTACGTCGGTGAAACGCGCATCCGAGAAGCCGGTGGCGGTGAAGGTCACCTCATAGGTCTGGGCGGGGACCACGGCCGGAATGCGGTAGAAGCCTTCCTTATTGGTGGTTGCCGTATAGACAACTCCAGTGAGTGGGTTCTTCAAAGTCACACTGACTCCCGGGATGACGGCGCCGGAAGCGTCAGTGACTACACCCGCCAGAGAGGCCAGATCCTGGCCCTGCTGGGCGCGGAGACCTCCGCAGATAAATGAAACCAAGGCCAAAAGCACGAGGCATCGTGTGATTCGCAACATAGATGGACTCCTTAAAACGAAAGGGGACGGCTCCCGGGTGGGAGCCAAAGGGGATACGGATATGGAAGGCGTATTGTTCGCCTGATCCAGAGGATATTTTCTCAGGTTACGAAGAGGTTCTCGCGGGTTATTAGCTGAAATGGTTCCAGCCTGGACATCTGGAAATCCGTGCATAGAGGGAAATCTCAGGGCCGTATTTGTTCTTGATCTTCAACCGGAGCATCCCATCTTACACTGGTTGACATGTGTGGCATCGTTGGATACATCGGACCCAAGCCTGTTGTTCCCGTCATCATTGAAGGTCTTCGCCGCCTGGAGTACCGCGGCTATGACTCAGCCGGAATTGCTGTTGCCGGCTCCGCCTCAGGGCTGGAGCTTCGCCGGGCTCCGGGCAAGCTGCGCAACCTGGAGACGGTCATCGCCGGTCAGCCGCTGCATGGCAACTACGGTATCGGCCACACACGCTGGGCGACCCATGGGCGTCCGACCGAGGAGAACGCCCATCCTCACCGCGACTGCAGTGGGACCCTGGTGGTGGTGCACAACGGCATTGTCGAGAACTACCTGCAGCTCAAGCAGGAGCTCACGGCCAAAGGGCACCGTTTCGTTACCGAGACCGATACCGAGATCATCGCTCATCTGATTGAAGAGGAACTAAAGGCTACGGAAGATAA
>JAEKKE010000193.1 GCA_019510535.1 Acidobacteriota bacterium | reverse complement strand
CGCCAGGCGCAGTTTCCGCATCGTATGCTTTGACGAAGCTGCGTTAGCACGGAGACCTGCGCCTGGTGGAACCACCCATCATCAATCCCCCGAAAGACCGCTCCCGCGAGATTCGCGGCTATATTCTCTTTACCTTCCTGGTCATGTTTGCCAGCTTCCTCGCCTGGAAGCTGATGCATCAGCTCGAGATTCTCTACGTCTCAGCCATCTTCGCTGTCGTGCTCACGCCGGTCGTGCACGCCATCATGCGCTGGAAGATCAGAAGCTGGAGCCCCAATAAAGGCGCCTCCGTCCTCGCTCTAATGATCGGCATCCTCGGCCTGCTGACGCTGCTCTTCTGGCTCGGCCTTCCTCCGGTCATCTCCGATCTGAGGCAATTCGCAGAGGATCTCCCCGCCCGGATTCCGGGAGCGATTGCCAAGGTCAAGCGCATTCCCATGGCCGACAGGCTTGGCATCGACTCCGTCACGCAGCATGTCGAGCAGGTTCTCTCCGCTACGGCGGGCTATATCGTTGCCGGCTTGCCGAAATGGATCGCCCGCATCGCGGACATCATCATGGCGGTCATCCTCACCATGTACTTCATCCTTGAGGGCGATACCGTTTACCGCTACTTCCTCTCGATGGTGCCAGCCATCTACCGCATCCGCCTGGATACGACCCTGCAAAAGGCAGAGTTGCGCGTCAGCCGCTGGCTCATCGGGCAACTCTCGCTCATGGCCATCCAGGGCGTGTACAGCATCATCGTCTTCTTCTCGCTGCACGTCCGCTACTTCATGCTGCTGGGCGTCCTGATGGGCATCACCAACATCATTCCGGTCGCCGGCAATCTCATCACCATCATCATTGTCTTCTGCGTCGCCGCACTCGACTCCTGGACCAAGGCTTTCCTCGTCCTGCTCTTCTATGTCATTTACTCCCAGGTGGAGAATGCCTGGCTGGTACCCCGCATCATGCGTTCGAGCGTCGACCTGATGGGCATCACCGTCCTGGTCGCACTGCTCTGCGGCACCGCTGTCGCCGGCATCGTCGGAGCGCTAGTGGCCGTCCCCACTGCCGCCCTTGTGGCCGTAATTGCCGACGAGTACCTGGTACGGGGAGACTGAAGAAGATTGAATAATTGAAGAGATTGAATGATTGAATAATGCCGCCGATTTGTATGGCCGATTCTTTAATTATTCAATTCTTCCATCCTTCCATTATTCAATTGTTTTTCTCCCACCTTTCTAGTGTTGCAGTTCATGTTTTTGGCGTCCTATACTCGTGCGGTTTGGCCACCGACCGGTCTGGTCAAACCAGTTCCGCTGCCGACCTATACCGTGGCAGCACGACGGCCGGAGAGACGCTGCTGACAGCGACAACCATGAAGGACAAAAACATGCAGGTGAACGAAATTTTGACGCTTGACCAGGAGACCAATCCCTGGGCAGCGCAGGAAGCCCGCTTCAATGAAGCGGCAGAAAAACTCGGGCTCGAAGAAGGTCTACAAAAAGTTCTACGTCTGCCGAACCGCGAGATCATCGTCCATTTCCCCGTTCTGATGGACAACGGAAAAATTGAAGTCTTTACCGGCTACCGTGTACAGCACTCGGTCGCCCGCGGCCCGGCTAAGGGCGGTATCCGCTACGCTCCAGACGTCTCTCTCGATGAGGTTCGAGCCCTTGCAAGCTGGATGACCTGGAAGTGCGCCGTCGTCAACATCCCCTTTGGTGGCGCGAAGGGTGGCGTCATCTGCGACCCTCGCAAGATGAGCCAGGGAGAGCTTGAGCGGCTCACCCGCCGTTTTACCGCAGAACTGATCGAATTTATTGGTCCTGAAAAGGACATTCCCGCTCCGGACATTAACACCAACGAGCAGACGATGGCCTGGATCATGGATACGTACTCCATGCACATGCGTCAGACCGTGACCGCTGTCGTGACCGGAAAGCCGGTCAACATCGGCGGCTCCCGAGGCCGTACCGCCGCTACCGGACGCGGCCTCAGCGTCGTCTGCGATGAAGCGCTGAAGCACCTTGGCATTGCCTGCGAAGGCTGCAAGGTCATTGTGCAGGGCTTCGGCAACGTCGGCTCCAACGCTGCCAAACTTCTCTCTGAGAAAGGCTACAAGGTGATCGGCATCGCCGAGCACGACGGCGGCGTCTATAACGCCAATGGCCTCGACATCCATGCTCTGCTGAAGTACAAGCAGCAAGCCGGCACCGTCGTCGGGTTCAAGGACGCCGAGGCCGTTGATCCTTTGGAGTTGCTCACCTGGAAGACCGACATCCTTCTTCCAGCAGCCACCGAGAACGTCATCACCAGCCGCAATGCCGAACGGATCCAGACCCGCATCCTTTGCGAGGGAGCCAACGGCCCCACCACCCCCATCGCCGACGAAATCCTCGCCGACAAGAAAGTCTTCGTCATTCCTGACATCATGGCCAATGCCGGCGGTGTCACCACCAGCTACTTCGAATGGGTCCAGGACCGCATGGGGCTCTTCTGGACAGAAGAAGAAGTCAATGCCCGCCTCGACAAAACCATGGCCGAAAGCTTCGCGGACGTTGTCCGCTATGCCCAGACTCACAACGTTAACAACCGCCTCGCAGCCTACATGCTGGCTATCGATCGCGTGGCCTACAACATCCGCCAGCGCGGCATCTACGCCTGATATGTCCTCCGGCAAAACAGTGGACCCTTGCGATCCACTGTTTTGCTTGGCGGCAATCCCCGGCGAGTGACTAGAATAGGGTTGTCGTGAATCTCCCGAACTCCATCACGATGAGCCGCATTGCCAGCGTGCCGCTGCTCATCTGGGCGTTGTCGCCGGTCTTTCCCTGGAAAGACGTTCCTGGTGCGCAGGAGATCACTGCCTCAATCATCTTCATCCTCGCCTCCATCACCGACGGCGTCGACGGCTATCTCGCCCGGCGACGAGGCCAGGTCACCACACTCGGCATCCTTCTCGACCCCCTGGCAGACAAACTTCTGATCACTTCGGGATACATCTGTCTGGTCAGCTATACGCCCTCTGTCGTGAAGGCCTGGATCGCCGTTCTGGTCATCGGCCGCGAGTTCCTGGTCAACGGACTGCGCTCCATCGCCTCTAATGAGGGCTTCACCATCGAAGCCAGCGAGATCGGCAAGCTCAAGACCGTGCTCCAGATCGTCAGCGTTACGGCCGCCATCATGAACCACGGCTGGCCGACCTGGAATCTCTACGGCTTCATCTTCGACTGGCACCTGATCGCCATCACCGCGATCTACTGGATGGCCATCGTCTCGATCATCTCGGCCGGGGACTACTTCGTCGGCTTCTGGAAGAAGATCGACACCAAGTCCGAGATTCGCCGCAAGCGCCGCTCCTTCGTGCTCAGCCGCAAAAAGAAAAAGATTCTCCCCAGCGCCCCAGGTCCCCAGCGAGCCAGCTAACCACAGGGTTGAATTCCTCACTCCTGCAACATTTCCAGCCAGAGACGTATGGTGAGATCTTCCCGGTCGGGACGTCCCAACTGCCAGCGCAACTCCGTCTTGTAACGTTCTTCTAATACCGAAAGATCCAGTGGTATCGAACGATCAAGGAAACGAACGTCATCGCGGTCCTTCTGGTTGTTCCGTTCGAGCTTCGACAGGG
>JAEKKE010000142.1 GCA_019510535.1 Acidobacteriota bacterium | reverse complement strand
GTTTCCTCTATCCAGACGCGAATTCCTTGAGTCTAGACGCAACGCGCATCCCGCGCGAGTACGTTGGCTGGTTCCGCTCCGGGCCTAGGCCCTTTCCAATAAGCGGTTTACAGCACGATCAGGCTACGACCTGTGGAACGGAAAGCATAGGTTTCTGCCCCGAATGGCAGAATCGTGCAGCGAACGGGGAAATGGAGAGGCAAATGGGAAGGCAAAAAATCGCTCATCTTCTTCTGCGGTCACCCACCTTCGTATATAGGAGGAGCCCCAAAACCACATGCTCACGTGCGAAGAGCCAAATGCTGCATGGATGGGGCACCATATCCAGTCGCTCCCATACCGTCCGTCTTCAACGTTGAACTTTCAACTTTTAACTGGCCTTCGCCTCTGACTTCTGGGCCTAACCGGATCTTCCTGACTCGCAAGCGCACCACTCGTGCGTCCAATACACTGATACCTACGTTTATGAACCGTCTCCGTCTCCTCTCCAGCTTCGTTCTGCTCGCCGGCGCTCTTGGCTGCCACGCGCAGAAGCTCTCACCCGCCGACGCCCGGCGTGTCGAGGTCCTGATTCGCAACAAGTTCAACGTCCCCCCCTACTACGATGTCGCCATCGGGGAACGCAGGAAGTCGGAGATGCCAGGCTTCGACACGGTAACGGTCACCTTCACCAATCTCGAAGCGGAACAGAATGCTGCCGCCACCAAGAACTTCGACTTCCTGATCTCACAGGACGGCAAGACGTTCGCTCAGCTCAACCGCTATGACATCCCGCAGGACCCTGGTGCCGGAATCAGCGACGGCAACCGCCCAGCCCGCGGCGGCCCGGCATCGGCCCCGGTCCACATCGTGATCTACGACGACCTGCAGTGCCCCTTCTGTGCCCGCATGCATGCGCAGCTCTTCCCCGCCATCCTCGAGCGGTACGGCGACAAGGTGCACATCGTCTATAAGGACTTCCCCCTGGGCCAGCATCCCTGGGCCGTCCATGCCGCCGTCGACGCCAATTGCCTGGCCGAGCAGTCCGCACCCGGCTACTGGTCACTGGTCGATAACGTCCACGCGCACTATGCCGACGTCCCGCCGCTCAAGCCCTCTGCAGATAAAGACGCCAAATCGGCAGACGCTGTGAAGCCCGCAACCGACCTCCTCGACAAGTGGACCCGTGACGAGGCCGTGAAGCAGAAGGTCAACCTCGAGAAGCTGAACGCCTGCATCGCGAAGCAGGACGACTCTGCCGTGACCGCCTCTATTAAGGAGGGCGATTCTCTGGGAGTCGACGCCACGCCGCAACTATTCATCAACGGAGAACGTCTTGCCGGCGCGCTTCCTCTCAAATATGTCTATAAAATGATCGATGGCGCGTTGCTGGCTGCGGGAGTCACTCCCCCTCCGGCGCCTGCCGATCCGCCCGCCGCGCAGAAGCCGGCCGGCAACTAAGCTGGAGATCAAGGTCTAACGTGCCACGTCTTACCAAGCAACATACGCTCGCCGGAATGCTTCTGCTCACGTTCGTCGCTGTTGGCTGCAATCGTCAGCCGGCGGCCGATGTCGTCGCCACCATCAACGGCAAACCGATCGCCAAGGCTGAGCTGGAGAAGTATTACAAGGGCCAGCTCGGCGACTCGCACCAAACGCCATCGCAGGAACAGGCCGACTCCATGCGCCTCAACGTGCTCCGCAGCCTGATCGACGAAGAGATCCTGCAGCAGCGCGCGGCCAAGATGAATCTGACCGCCACCAATGAAGAGGTGGACGCGAAGGTAGCCGAGATGAAGGCGCCGGTCAGCGAAGAGCAGTTCAATCAGCACCTCAAGGACTCTGGTCTTACGCTGGACGACCTGAAGCGCGATGTCCGCCGCTCGCTCACCACCGAGAAGCTGCTGAATAAGGAGATCAACTCCCGCATTACCGTCTCCGACGGCGATGTCTCCAGCTACTACAACCAGCACAAGGCCGAGTTCAACCTGATCGAGACCCAGTACCACCTCGCGCAGATCATCGTTACCTCCCAGCCGGCTCCGCAGCAGCAGCAGATCTCGAACCTGCAGGCCAGCAAAGCCGGTAGTGACGCCGAAGCCAAGAAGAAAATCCAGGCCCTGAAGAACCGCCTCGACTCCGGAGAGGACTTTGGAACGCTGGCGATGAACTTCTCGGAGAGCTCCCAAACCGCTCCCAACGGCGGCGATATGGGCTTCTTCTCCGAGTCTCAGCTCCGGTCTGACGCTGATCTCTTCAGCGCTATCTCGAAGCTGACGCCCGGCAAGGTAACCGACATCATCCCGGTCCCCGAAGGCCCTGGATCGAAGCGCGTCATCGGCTACGCGATCTTCAAGCTGGTCTCCCGCGAGCCCGCCGGCCAGCGTAACCTGAACGACCCCGCCGTCCAGCAGGCCATCCGCCAGCAGTTGAAAGACGGCCGCTCCCAGCTCCTTAAGAACGCCTACTTCGAGATGCTTCACGGCGAAGCCAAGGTAAGAAACTACTTCGCCGAACAGGTCTTCAAAAACGAATCGAAGTAAAGAAGTGGATCAGTTCAACAAAGCCCGGCCTGATGGCCGGGCTTTTTCGTGCCTGTCGGTGAAGCACGACATCCGCCCTCACCCAGGCCATACCTCTTCAACTTTTAACTTTCAACTTTTAACGCGTGCCGCCCACGCCAACGACCGCCATAGCTCCTCTCCTGCCTATACACCTTTACAATCCCTCCATGGCTTCCGATTGTCTCTTCTGCAAAATCGTCGCCGGCGAGATTCCCGCCAAGAAGGTCTACGAAGACGCGAACCTTCTCGCCTTCC
This sequence comes from Acidobacteriota bacterium, assembly GCA_019510535.1. Classification (GTDB taxonomy): domain Bacteria; phylum Acidobacteriota; class Terriglobia; order Terriglobales; family Acidobacteriaceae; genus Terriglobus. Next base: position 9,912 of record JAEKKE010000142.1, on the reverse strand, counting down.
ACGACATCGACCCCAAGGCGCCCACGCACGTCCTTCTGGTCCCGCGCCGCCATATCAACTCACTCGCAGCCATTTGCAGTGAAGACGCCGGAACCATGGCGGAGCTGCTCTGTGCCGCACCCACGATCGCCGCACAACTCGGTTTGACCAATGGCTTCCGCACCGTCATCAACACCGGTCCCGATGGAGGCCAGACCGTAGGCCATCTGCACCTGCATATCCTCGGCGGCCGCTCGATGCACTGGCCCCCCGGCTAAAACAGAAACGACGGCTATCGACGAATTCGGAAGTAGTAGACACTCGTTGCCCCATTCTTCGCGGCTTTATCGCGAAGAATGGGTCCCCGGCGCACTTGTTCGCCGGGTTTAGCGTGGGGTATCGCGCTTCGCGCGACCATATTTCTGGAATCTAACGTTTGATTCAGACCAGATACAAGCAGTCAGGAAATTGAAGGCCGGGCCCATGTCCCCGAGGGACACCACCCCGGACATGGGCACCCAGCGCATGGGCAATTTCGAAGGTATCCATACACCTAGAGTGAGGCATAACGATAGCCTCACCCATGCAGTACCTCTTCAACTTTTAACTTTCAACTTTTAACGAGTTCCACCAGCGCTCACACTCGGTTTGTCATCTGCCGGAAGATCCCCGAGCGCATACTGAATCCCCGCCAGCATATGCTGCAGGTATACGGGCATGGCGTACACATGTTCGTTGTGGCCCAGCGCCTCATAGAACACGCGGCCTTTCCCCTCGCGCCGAATCCAGCTCAAGGCATAATCCCCATCCGTGCGCTTCGTTGCCGCCGGCTCCTTCGCCTTATCGGCATCGCTCATTTTGGCGTAGTCGATGCTGGTCAGCACATGCACGTTCTTCCGCGAAAACGAGTCCTGCGCATAGGTATAGATCTCGTCATGGATGGTGAACTCTTTGCCATGGAACATCGCCGTCAGGGGGCTCTTCGGGTCGTCGATCTTCACCGTCACCATCTGCGGGTAGAGCCAGTGGAACTTGAAAAATCCGCCGATCGTCTTATTCCACTCCGGCCATGTCCCGATCAGTTTTGCCGGAGCACCCGCGTCTCCGGCTGTGTGGCCGTGATACGAGTCCGACGCCGCATGTACGCCGACAATTCCCTTTCCGCTACGCACAAAATCCAGCAGCGCTTTGCGGCGGGCCTCTGTCACTGCGGCGTCCTTCTTATCATCCAGGAACGCGCCGGTTGTGTTATCCAGAAAGATGCAATCGAAGTACGCCAGGTTTTCAGGCGTGATGTCGACCGGGTTGTAGGTGATGGTGGTCGTCCAGGCACCGGTCTTCTTGCCCATCTCCTCTACCATGCGCGCCGCCAGCGGAATCGAGGAATGCACCCAGCCATCGGCATAGCCATAGACCAGAATGCGCCGCGGTTTCTTTGGCTGCACGATGGCTTGCTCCGGCAGCGCATCCAGCACCGCCACGACGTCGCCGGCGTTCGGCGTCTCAAGCTGCTTTCCATCCGCAATCGCCTGCGGCCGGTCACCCGAGAACGGCTTCGCCGGCGGAGGATCTTTCAGACCGCGGTCCGTTTGTGGTGTTACGGTCTGTGCGTGCAGCATGCAGGGGAGTGCGAGCAATAAACCCACTCCAGCGATTCTCCAATTCATAGAAAGAGCCACCTTTGCTCGGAACCCAATGTATCACCGCATCCGGAACTGTTACCTCGCAACCCCAATCGCTACATCAGAGAACCGTCTGAAATAGAGAACCAAAGTCCCATCCTCTGCGTAGCTATTTTTGGACCCAATCATTGCAGCGCTTCATGGGAGGGGAAAGCTATGCTCGTCAGGCAGCTTCGATTGTTCTTGAGTATTACGGCATTGCTCTTCGCTACGATGCCGGGCTTCGCACAACATGCGGAAAGGACCTTTGAGATCTCCTCCGTCCGCGAAAACCTCAGTAGGCTTGATCGCGACAGCGGCGTAAATCTCTCCGGCTCACGCATCAGCGCCACGAATCTCTCCCTGCGTACCCTCATCCTTCAGGCCTACGGCGTTCTCGATTTCCAGGTTACCGGCGGCCCGAACTGGCTTTCGACCGCCCGCTTCGACCTGCAGGCAACGACAGAGAACGCTGAGCCTATCGCGCCCGCGGATCTTCCCCCCATGTTGCAACGCCTTCTTGCCGACCGCTTCCATCTCACACTCCATCGCGAGAGCCGTGAGATGAAAGCCTACGTTCTCGTCGTCGACAAAGGCGGCCCGAAACTCCATCAGACTTCGGGCACGCCGGAGAGATCCATGAGCGGAACCAATCAGCGCGCCGCTAGTGGCACCGCAACCATGACTGGTTTCGGCGTCGACATGGCCGCCCTTGCCTATCGCATCGCGCAACAACCAGCCTTTCGCGGCAGCATGGTTCTGGATAAGACAGGCCTCAACGGTTATTACGACTTCGCACTGCAATGGGAGGCTGGTGAGAACTCAGGTCCATCACTCATCACTGCACTTCACGAGCAGTTGGGTCTGAAACTCTCCTCAGAAAAGACCCAGATCGATGTACTCGTGATCGATCGCGCCGAAAAGCCGTCAGAGAACTAGGCCGAATTGCCCTCAACTCGTGCACCGTTTATGATGAAAATCGACATCAAGAGTTGAGCTCACTGCTCAACGCCAACCTGCCCCGAGCAAGGTGGCGTCCCATCTGGGAGATGTGGCCTGTCCGGCAACTTCGGGAAAAGCCGCACATCCGTGATTCCTTTTGATGGACCAGTAAGAAAGGGTTCGATACGCATGTGTGCACCAAAACAGCAGTTCGCCAGTGATAACTACGCCGGAATCTGTCCTGAGGCATGGGCCGCTATGGCCGAAGCCAACATCGGACACGAAAGCGCCTATGGCGCCGACTCATGGACGGCACAGGCGGCGGACGCCTTCCGCACGCTCTTCAATACCGACTGCGATGTCTTCTTCGCCTTCAATGGAACAGCCGCCAACTCCCTCGCGCTCGCCGCTCTGAGCCAGAGCTATCACAGCGTCATCTGTTCCGAGCTGGCACACGTGGAGACCGACGAGTGCGGCGCTCCTGAATTCTTCTCCAACGGCGCCAAGCTTCTGGTCGCTCCGTCGTCGAACGGCAAGCTCACTCCCGATGCGATCCGCCTGATCGCGTCTCGGCGCACCGACATTCACTATCCCAAGCCGCGCGTTGTCACTATCACCCAGCCAACGGAGACCGGCCTGGTCTACTCTCTCGAAGAGATCCGCGACATCGCGAGCACCTGCCGCGAGCTCGGCCTTCGCCTTCACATGGATGGATCGCGGTTCGCCAATGCTTGTGCAACTCTCGGCTGCACCCCCGCCGCCATGACCTGGGAGGCCGGTGTCGATGTTCTCTGCTTTGGCGGAACCAAGAATGGAATGGCCGTCGGCGAAGCCGTGATCTTCTTCGATCGCGCGCTCTCGCAGGACTTCGACTATCGCTGCAAACAGGCGGGCCAGCTCGCCTCCAAGATGCGCTTCCTCGCCGCTCCCTGGGTCCGCATGCTCGAAACCGGAGCATGGCTGCACCGCGCAGCCCATGCCAACACCTGTGCAAGAACATTTGCGGAGAAGATCAGCGGTCTGCCAAACATCGAGCTCATGTTCCCGGTCGAAGCGAACGGGGTCTTCGTAAAGATGCCGTCCGCTATCGCGGATGCCCTGCGTGCCCGGGACTGGAAGTTCTACACCTTCATCGGCGGCGGCGCACGCTTCATGTTCGCTTGGGATACCGCGCTCGACTGCCTCGAATCGCTTGTCGAGGACTTCCGCGCCGTAAGCACGGAGCAGACTGGTGCATCAGTTCTGACGTAATCGCAATGACTGGCTACACGGGGGAGAAGGGCTTCAGCCCTGGGCCTTTGTCTTTCAAGAAATGCCCAGTGGCTAAAGCCCGGGGTTGACATAGGCTGCCTATGTCATCCATCCTTACTGCCATAGTTTGTCTATGGAAGTAAGGAGCATTCAGTGAAACCCAACGATATTCCGCCCGGCTCCCTCTCCCTTCTGATCCTCAACACCCTTTCGCGCCATGGCGAGATGCATGGCTACGAGATCGCCGAGTCCATTCTGCATACCTCCGGCGATGTGCTGCAGGTGGAGGAGGGCTCTCTGTATCCCGCACTACAGCGGCTTCTGGTCCAGGGTTGGGTCTCCGCCGAGTGGGGCACGACTGCCGGCAATCGCCGGGCGCGCTACTACCGGCTGACCGCCGCCGGCCGCAAACAGCTCGCCACTGAGCTTTCGCACTTTCACCGCATCTACGGCGCCATTACCGCCGTGCTGCAGCCTGCCTGATTGCACTTCCGCTTCGCTAAGGAGATCACCATGCGCCAGCTTCTCCGCCGCCTCGGCATGCTCTTTCATCGCTCCCGCTTTAACGCCGACCTCGAAGAGGAAATGCGTCTCCATCTCGAGCTACGTGAGCAACAGCAGGTCGCTGCCGGTCTCTCCCCTGAGCAGGCACATCGCGAAGCCCGTCGCCGCTTTGGTAACGGCACCGCTTTGCGCGAGCGCAGCGTTGCCGCCTGGGGATGGAGCTGGCTGGAATCCTTCGCGCAGGACACGCTATACGGCCTGCGCTCCATGCTGCGTTCTCCCGGCCTCACCCTGGTTGCCCTGCTCTCGCTGGCGCTCGGCATTGGCGCCAACACCGCGATCTTCAGTTTTCTCGACGCTCTCATGCTGCGCCCGCTACCTGTCAAAGCCCCTTCTCAGCTCGTCATCCTGGGCGATGGCGACGAGGGGGGAAACACCGACCGGTATGGATCCACCACTCTCTATTCGTATCCCTTCTTCTCGCAGCTTCGCAGCAGGAACATTGTCTTTTCAGAAGTCGCCACTGTTTTCAGTGACAACGAAAAGACACATGGCATCATCGACAGCCGCAATCAGATGGATTTCCTCGCTCCCGACCTCGTCTCGGGAACCTTCTTTTCCACGCTGGGAGTCGAACCCGCTCTCGGCCGGCTCTTTACCGTGGCCGATGACACTACTGAAGGTGCACATCCCGTCACAGTCATTAGCTACGCCTTCTGGCAGACCGCCTTCGCCGGGACGCCCGATGTCCTGAGCCACACCGTCAAATTCGCCGACACCACCTTCACCATCATCGGCGTCGCTCCTCCGGGCTTCTTCGGCATCACGGTTGGACACGCACCCGACCTATGGATACCGATGGCGATGATGAAGTCTCTGCCTGCGCACCACAACGGCTACAAAGACAACTTTTCCCAGTCGAACCTGATCATCGGCCGCCTCAAACCCGGAGTCACTCATGCACTGGCGGAAACTGAGATCAACGTTCTGTATCAGCAGATCATTCGCGGTTTTCCCGATGCCAAGCTTAATGACTACAACCTGTCGCATTTACAGCGGGCCCATGTCACACTGACGCCAATTGCCACCGGTATCTCCTGGCTGCGTCACGAGTTTTCCGACCCGTTGAAGCTCCTGATGGGCGTCACCGCGCTGGTGCTGTTGATCGCGTGCGCCAATATCGCCAACCTGCTTCTGGCGCGATCGACAGCGCGTGCGCGTGAGTTTGCTGTGCGCCAGGCGCTCGGAGCACAGCGCCTGCGCCTTATTCGCCAACTCCTCACTGAAAGCCTCATCCTCGCACTTGCTGGAGGATCGCTGGGGATAGCCTTCGCTGTTGTCGCCGACCGCATGCTGCTACGCATGATCTCCGGCGGTCCTGACGCCGACCTTATCCCCATCGACGTCTCGCTTAACCTGCCATTGCTGGGCTTCTCACTCGTTGTCACCATCGGCACGGCAGTGATCTTCGGAATCGTCCCCGCGCTGCGCGCCTCTCACGTCGAGGTGACCGGCGCTCTCAAAGATGGCCGCAGCAGCGCCAATGCCGCGACGCGCAATGTCCTTGGCAAAGTGCTCATCGTCGCGCAGGTCTCCATCTCCTTCGTGCTGGCTGTCGCCTCCGTTCTCTTCCTGCGTAGCCTTGTCAATCTGACACACGTCGAAACCGGCTTCCCCCGCAACGGCGTGATGCTGGTCGACATGGATTCCTCGGTCCTCGGTCTCAAAGGTGATGATCCGCGCATGCTGGCCATGTTCTCGCAGATCGAAGATCGCGTCGCTGCTATACCGGGCGTCCATGGCGCCGGCTTCGCTTCGTTCACATTCCATCAAGGCAGTTGGAACACCGCTATCAACATCCCGGGAACCGCCTACAACGATGCGATCAACATCAAACACAACGTCGTTAGCAACGGCTACTTCAATACCATGCAGATCCCGTTGCTTGCCGGCCGCAGCTTCGGCCCGCAGGACACGGCAACCTCACACAAGGTCATCATCCTCAGCGAGAGCATGGTGCGCGATCTCTTCCCCGCCGACGCCAATCCCATCGGCCGGCACATCTACATCGGAAAGGATCCCAATCCCAAGAATGACGTCGAAGTCGTCGGCGTCGTAAAAGATGTGAAATTCGACAATCTGCAGGAACACCGCCAGTACATCGACTATGTTCCCGACGCGCAGCGTGGATGGGGTTATGGCACACTTGCCGTTCGCTATACCGGTGACTTCAACATCGTCTCCAAAGACGTACAGAACGCGATCCACTCCATCGATCGCAACGTTCCCATCAGCCGCGTGACCACGCTCGACCGCGTAATCGAACGCAGCATCACCAATCAGGCTCTAGTCGCCCAGCTCTCAACCTTTTTTGCCCTGCTCGCTGTCTTCCTCTCGGCCATCGGCATCTACGGTCTGATGAGCTATCTGGTCAGCCGCCGCACTAACGAGATCGGCATCCGCATGGCGCTTGGCGCCGCACGCTCCAGCGTCGGCTGGATGATCATGCGTGAGATTGTCCTGCTCGTCGTCTCCGGCATTGCCCTGGGAGGCGCCCTCACCCTGGCCACCAACCAGCTTGTGCAGAGCCTGCTCTACGGCCTGAAGCCGACCGAGCCACTCAGCCTGCTGCTGGCCATTGTCGCCCTGCTCGCCATCGCTCTGCCTGCAGCCTGGCTACCCGCCCGCCGCGCCTCCCGCGTCAGCCCCATGGAGGCGTTGCGCTACGAGTAAGCACGATCGCAATCCACCTTGGCTCCGCCCCGGAGAAATAGGCAAAGAAACGGCAGGATCGGGATACCGTTCTCTGCTTTTTCTGGCGTAGCCTCAATCGTTGGGAGACTTAGCTGCATCTATCCGGATGCAGCTCAAAGTTTTTCCGCGTACGTCGTCGGTGTTCAGAAGAGCTTCATCGCAGAAGCTCTCATCGTCGCTGCTGTTCCCTCGGCGTCCGGCATACGTTCGCGGAATCCATCCAGACGATCGCAGACCCCAAAAGGTTGCAGCCAAGGAGGCACAAGATGGCAGAGCACACTGATGACACATCCAAACCCCTTACCTCGCTTGAAAAACTTAGCCGGCGTTCTTTCCTCTCGCGCGCCGGCGCCATGGGTGTTGCGACCGCTGCGGCAACCGTTGCTCCCGTAGTCGCATCTGCGGAACCCGAGCGGCCTCAGCCGCAGGGGGACCCCGCCATGCCCGAGACTCCAGGAACCATTCCCATCACCCTCAAGGTGAACGGCGAGACACATCAGCTCCGTATCGACCCTCGCGCCACCGTGCTTGACACCCTGCGCGAAACCCTGCACCTCACCGGCACCAAGAAGGGCTGCGACCACGGCCAGTGCGGCGCATGCACGGTCCACGTCGATGGACGCCGCGCTAATAGCTGCCTCCTCCTCGCCGCCATGCACCAGAAAGCTGAGATCACCACCATCGAAGGCCTGGGCACGCCGCAGAAGATGCATCCCATGCAGGCTGCCTTCGTCGAACACGACGGCTACCAGTGCGGCTACTGCACCAGCGGACAGATCATGTCCGCCGTCGCCATGTTGCATGAACCCTGGGGCGATACCGACACCGATGTGAAGGAAGCACTCAGCGGCAATATCTGCCGTTGCGGCGCTTACCCCAACATCGTCGCTGCCGTGCAGTCCGTCCGTCGCCACGCATAAGGAGGAACCAGGCCATGCAGCCCTTCGATCTCATCTCCGTCGATAGCATTCAGGACGCGGTCAAAGCCCAGTCCTCTTCCTCCACCGCACAACAAGGCGCGTCTGTCCGTTACATCGCCGGTGGCACCAACCTCGTCGATTACATGAAGCTGAATGTCGAGACGCCGGCGAAGCTGGTCGACATCAACGGACTTAGCCTCACTGCCATCGAACCCGCCCCAAATGGCGGCCTGAAGATCGGCGCGCTCGCCCGCAATACCGACGTCGCCTATCACGACACCGTGAAGACACAGTTCCCGGTGCTCTCACTCGCGATCCTCAGCGGAGCCTCCACCCAACTTCGCAATATGGCCACCACCGCCGGCAACCTTTTGCAGAAGACACGTTGCGTCTACTATCGCGACACGGCCTATGGCTGCAACAAACGCCAACCGGGCACTGGATGCTCGGCCATTGACGGTCATAACCGCATGATGGCGATTCTTGGCACCAGCGACAAGTGCATCGCCTCCAACCCCTCTGACCAGAACGTCGCTCTCGCGGCGCTCGACGCTACCATCCATGTCACCGGCGCAAAGGGAGAACGCACCATTCCCATCGCGCAGTTCTATCTGCTGCCCGGCAATACGCCTGAACGCGAAACCGTACTCGAACCCGGGGATCTCGTCACTCACATCACCATCCCAGCCTTGCCGGCGGGCGCGAAGAGTTACTACCTCAAGCTGCGTGACCGCACCTCCTACGAGTTCGCCCTCGCCTCCGCTGCCGTTGTAGTCAAACAGAGCGGCAGCCGTATCGACTTCGCTCGCGTCGCCATGGGCGGCGTTGGCACTGTGCCGTGGCGCAGCCTCGAGGCCGAGAAAGCACTGCAAGGCAAAGTCGCAACACCAGCCAACTTCCGCGCTGCAGCAGAAGCCGCATTGCACGGAGCTCGCCCACAGTCGCAGAACGGCTTCAAGGTTGAGCTCGCAAAGCGCTGCCTCACCCACGCACTCGCCGAAGTCACTCGTCAGGCATAAGGAGGAACCCGATGGAACAGCAGACACCACAGCCCGTTACTGAGAGCAAGATCGTCGGTGTACCCACGCCGCGTATCGATGGACCGCTGAAGACGACCGGCGCGGCCATGTACTCCTCTGACCATCATTTTCCTGGCCTGGTCTACGCATGGCCGGTCACCGCTACCATCGCCAGCGGAACTATCAGCGGCATCGACTCATCCACTGCCGAAAAAATGCCTGGCGTTCTTGCTATCTACACACACAAAAACATCGGTCCGCTTTATCGCACGCCGCCGTCGGCGGGCTTCAGCATGATCCTGGATGAGCGGCGGCCTCCACTCGAAGATGAGACCATCTCCTACTACGGCCAGTACGTTGCCGTTGCCGTCGCACACACGGTGGAACAGGCGCGCGCCGCAGCCGAAGCCGTGAAGGTCACCTACGCCAAGACTCCGCACAATACCAACGACAAACTTCTCGACACTCCCACAATCGCAGGCAAACCAAAAGAAGTCACCAAACGTGGCGACGCCGCCGCAGTTCTCGCCCGCGCAACCTACAAACATGATGCTGTCTACTCCACTCCAACCGAGACACATAATCCCATCGAGCTGCACGCATCGGTAGCGGTCTACAAGGACGGCAAGTTCACGCTCTACGAGACCTCGCAGGCTGTCGTGAACCATCGCGACGTGATGGCCGCCATGCTCGGCGTTCCTCCGGAGAACGTGCAGGTCATCACCCGCTTCCTGGGCTCCGGTTTTGGCGGCAAGCTGTGGCCGTGGCCGCATGCGATGCTCGCCGCCGCCAGCGCACGCAACCTCAATCGTCCGGTAAAGCTCGTGGTAAGCCGCTCGATGATGTTCCAGAGCGTCGGCCATCGCCCCACCATCGACCAAC
>JAEKKE010000299.1 GCA_019510535.1 Acidobacteriota bacterium | reverse complement strand
CGGAGACCGGCCTTCTCATACCATCTGTATTCACTCCGTTCTCAGGGCTTCCATCGGCTCAGTCTTCCCTGCGCGTATCGCCGGCCTGAGGGTAGCTACCAGCAGGGGCACCAACAGGGCCAGCAGGGATACAAGGTAAAGCCGCAGATCATCCGGTTGCACCCCGTACAACTGACTGCGTAACAGCTTGGTCGACACCAGCGAAACCACAGTACCGGTCGCCAGGCCTATCGCTGCCGGGACCATCACGCGCCGCACGAAAAGTCGTGTAATGTCACCCCGCGTCGCTCCGAGTGCCATCCGGACGCCAATCTCCTGCGTGCGCTGCGCAGCAAGATACGAGACGACTCCATAAATTCCAATGCAGGCCAGCAGCAATGCGATCCCGGCAAATGACGCAACTACCGCTGCGTTCAGCCGTGGTTGCGCCACAGCGTCGCCTAATAGCTGATCCATCGTCTCGATCTCGCCTACCGACTGCTGCGGGTCTGACTGGTATACCTGCTCGCGGATCGACCGTGCCACTTGTTCCGGCGGCACCTTCGTCCGCACCAGAAAGTAGCGATGCCAACCGCCATTGGCGTTCGCAGGCCAGTAGACAGCCGGTCCAGGCTCCGCCGCGATCGCTCCTGATACCCCTCGCACATCAGCAACCACTCCCACGATCTCGTGCGCCTGTCCATTCAGGAGCAGATGATGTCCGATTGGATTTCCCTTCGGCAGAAACTCCCGCACCAAGGCATCGTTCACCAGTAGCGGTGGCACTGTCGAGACCTGGTCCGCTGCGGAAAACGCTCTTCCCGCCAGCAGTGGTATCCCCATCGCCACCAGCAAATTCCCGGCGATATTCCGGTTCTCCGCGCTGATTGCCGGTTGATTGGCAACCTGCGGCAGCCAGTCCGCGTCGTAGCTGCCGCGCACATGAAAGTCGGCCATCGGCGGCGCACTGATCTGTCCCGCAGCCTCTACTCCAGGGAGATTTTCAATTCGTTGTTGCACGTCGTTGTAGAAATTGCGTACCGCTTCCGGCCTCGTGTTCCACGGTAGCGCCACCCGAACCGTCAGCAGGTGTTCTGGCTCAAATCCCAGTGGCTGCTTCATCAAGTTCCACAGCGAGTCCGCCAGCAAAGACGCACCCACCAACAGCACGAGAGACAGACCTACCTGCACCCCTACCAAGACGCTGCGCAACCAGTTGCCCGATGATCCTCCGAGGCGTGTGTCACCCTGCTTGAGCGCCGAATGCAACTGCACCTTCCGTGTTTCCAGCACCGGAACCACTCCGAACACGATTCCAGTTACCACCGAGATCAGCAGAGCGATCCCAATAACAATCCCGTCCATGTGAATCGTGCCTGGCCGCCCTAGAATCCCCGGCAGGCTAGTGGCGGCGGTGCGAGTCAGTACGTATGCCAGGAGGATTCCCGTACCGCCGCCTGCCAACGCAAGGAGCACACTCTCCACAAGAAACTGAAAAGCCACACGCCGTCCCGAGGCACCCAGCGCCCGCCTCAGAGCGACCTCTCGCTGCCGAGTCGTCGCCCGAGACAAGAGGAGGTTGGCCACATTGATGCAAGCGATCAGCAGCAGCAGCGCCGACGCGATCAGCAAGACCACCAGTGCCGACTGTACCTGACCGTACCGGTCCTCGCGCAGCGTCTCGCTCGTGAACCGCCACGCGCCGTCGCTCGACGGATGCTCCCTCCTGAGTTGCTCCCCGATCCGATCCAGATCGGCCTGAGCCTGCGCCAGGGTCACGCCCAACCGCAACCTCCCAAATACATTGGTGTTCCGCAGTCTGTCGCCCCGATCATTGCCCCAGTTATTCGGAGTAAACTGCGCCGCGTGCCAGAGGTCCACGCCTCCCGGCGCAGAAAAACCTTGCGGCATCACGCCCGCAATCGTCACCGTCTGCTGATCCAGCTTCACCTGTTCTCCGATTATGTTCGGATCGCCTCCGAAAAGCCGCTGCCATCCGGGATAGCTCAACACCACGGTCTGCGGAGCATGGGGCACGTCGTCTCTCGCATTGAATACCCGCCCCAGCATTGGTGCTGTGTCGAAGACATCCCAGAATCCTGCATTCGCTCCCGCTCCCTTCACATAGATAGGCAACTTCTTTCCCGCAATCAGGGTGCTCTCGTCAAAGTAAAAGATTGCCAGACTGGAGAAGCTCCGATTTCGGGCCTCAATGTCATAGAATCGCGGACCCGTCATCAGACCCCCAGCCGACCGCCCGGTAATCCGTGTGTCGTGAATCGCGACAATTCTCTCCGGCTGTGGATAGGGCAAGTTCCTGAGCAGCGTCGAATACACCACAGTGAACATCGTTGTCGTCGCCGCAATGCCCAGTGCCATAGTCAACACCACGACGAGCGTGAACCCCAGCGAACGCCTCATTTGTCGCAGCGAGAATCGCGTATCCTGCGCCAGATATTCCAGCAACGGCAATCCCTCCTCTGCGTGATACTGCTCTCGGATCGCATCCGCGGAGCCAAGCTTCAACCGCGCCTGCCTCCTCGCCTCTTCCTCGTTCATTCCGGCCTGTATATTGGCTTCCGCCTCGCGCGCCACGTAGTCTTCCAACTCTTCACGCAGCCTCTGATCGGCGCGCCGGCCGGTGACAAGATTGCGCAGACGGATCAGGAATCGATTGAGAGTCTTCATGCCACATCCTCCTTTTTGAAAACGCTCCTCATAGGCCGTCCATCCTCGGGAGTTAATCGGAGTGGAGCGTCGTGATTGGATCGAAGCGCATCGCGCGTAGTGCCGGAATATAGCTGGCTGCTAGTGCGACGGCGGTCAGCACAACGGTGAAGCCTGCGAAGGTAGGCAGATCGGTAGGCGACACACCGTAGAGCAGACCGGACATCAGGTGAGAGACGACGAGCGCACCGGCTACTCCCAGCCCAGTGCCGGCGGCGGCCAGGCTGATTCCCCGGCGCAAGACCATCTTGAGGATCGTGCCTTTTTGAGCGCCAAGCGCGAGGCGAATAGCGATCTCACGTCTCTGCTCATTCACCACATACGAAATCGTCCCGTAGATTCCAAGGCCGGCGAGCAATAACGCAGTGGCTGCAAAAAATCCCACCATCTCCATCGAGAATCGCCTGACGGAGAGCGACGCGGAGAGCACCTCATCCAGAGTCTCGCCATGGAACACCGGGAGCTCCGGGTCGATGGATTGGATCTGCGCACGCATCTGCGAGGAGATCGCGCCGGGGTCGAGTTGCCCGCGAAGAAAGATCGCCAGGTCTTTGGCGGGGCGTTGGTAGACGCTGCGGTAGATCTGCGGAATGGCAGCGTCAGCCAGCGATTCCGTGCGCGCGTCCGCAATGACGCCAATGATGGTTGTCCAGGGTGGCGTGGCCCCCGTCCGCCGGTCGCGACCATCCAGACGCAAGCGGACGCGTTTGCCCAATGGATCCTGATTTGGCCAATAGGTAAGAGCGGCGGCCTGATTGATGACAGCAACCTGCGGCGTGTCTTCAAGGTCCTGATCGTTGAAGAGGCGCCCGCGCAACAGCGGCACGCTCAACAGATGGAAGTATTCGGGCGAGACGATGGGGCTATTGATCACAGGCGCCTCATTGTCCTTCATCTCGATGCCTTCGCGGAGCAACGGCAGCCGGCCA
>JAEKKE010000141.1 GCA_019510535.1 Acidobacteriota bacterium | reverse complement strand
CCGTGGATGGCGATACGGCGGAAATGTTCGTTGACGGTCGTAAGAAGAGCTCCGACCTGCCAGTCGCCCTGCTCGCGCAGAAGCTTCAATGCCCAGGCGGAGTCCTTGCCTCCGCTCCAACTGAGAATGCATTTTTTCGCCGACATGACTGTCATCGAGCTTACACAATGGCTTCGAGCAAGCCCTCGATTTTCCAATGTTTTCGCGGTTGTTAACGGAACATTCACGATTTCGTTAACGGGGCGTAACCCTGGCTGGCGAAGCTCAAACCTATATGAAACTCATCAGGCTTGCCCTTCTGCTTGCCATCTTCTGCATCCCGTCATTTGGCCAGATGACGACCGCCCGTCTTGTCGGCACCGTGACCGACCAGAGCGGCGCTGTGATTCCCAACGCAACCGTAGTCGTGAAGAACATCCGTACCGGCGAGAGCCGTACGGTGACGACCAACGATTCGGGTCTCTATATCATCCCGTCGCTCGTGCCCTCTGAGTATGAGGTGAAGGTCACGGCGAGCGGTTTCTCTGACGCCGAATCCAAGGGTGTGGTCCTTGCCGTCGGCCAGGAGCTGGTGAAGGACGTCAGCCTGCCGGTAGCCGGCAGCGCAACCTCGGTGCTGGTCGACGCCGGTCAGCTCGTCGCCCTGGATACCTCTTCGGCGCGTATCGGCGCCAACATCGCCAGCCGCGAGATCGAAGATCTGCCGATCAATGGACGCCAGGTTTCGCAGCTTTACTTGCTCGCCCCGGGCGCGACCAATGTCGGCTCGGGCAACTTCGGTGAGATCCGTTTCTCCGGCCGCGCCGTAGAGCAGAACATCCTTCGCCTGGACGGTGTGGAAGCTACTGCCATTATCGACGCCGCCCCCGGAAACTTGAACGGTGAAGCCAACTCGATCTTCCGTCTGCAGCAGTCGCTGGAAGCCATCCAGGAGTTCCGTGTCGACTCCAACAGCTACCCCGCCGAGATGGGTACCGGAACCGGTGGTCAGATCAGCTTCGTGACGAAGTCGGGTTCGAACGCATTCCACGGATCGGTCTTCGAGTATCTGCGTAACGACTTCTTCGATGCTCGTAACACCTTCAATGCGGTAAACGTCGCCAACAACTCGCCGAAGTTCCGTCTGAATCAGTTCGGTGGCTCGGTGGGCGGTCCGCTCATCAAGGACAAGCTCTTCTTCTTCGGCGTGTATGAAGGTCTGCGTCAGTACTGGAACGTCGCTTCGACCGGCAACACGATCTCGAACTACACCATCTCCCGCATTCCCGCCAACTCACCCATCCGTAATGTTGTGAGCGCCTATCCTTTGGATCGGAATCCGATCGCGATCGAGCAGCCGGGCGCAACCTTCACGGACGGTACGGTCAATGGAGCCACCGGACGCGAGCTGGTCTCGGTCAGCCGCGCAGTGCCCTTCTCACTGACGGAGAACTTTGCGGCCGTTCGCTTTGACTACCACTTCAATGAGAAGTATTCCTCCTACGTTCGTTTCAATCGGGACCAGGGTACAGCGAACCAGACGCAGGATCCGGCGCTGGGCCTGACGCAGAACAAGTATGTTCCGCAGAACGGCGTGATCGCGCTGAACCAGGTGCTCTCGGCTTCGATGTTCAACGAGACCAAAGTGGGCTTCAACTATGCCAAGACGCGCGTCAATGGCGTCAGCGGACCGAGCCCCAATGCTGATCTGAGCGCCAGCCTGTTCAGCATCGCCAATGCCGTCAAGCCGGGTGGTCTGGTTACGACCTCTTCGAGCTTTACCGGCCGTGGCGCGCCTTATACCGCGTGGAGCATCTCGCCGATCGACAACTTCTCGATCATCAAGGGCAACCACAACCTGAAGTTTGGCTTTGAGTCGCGCATCATCAAGATCTACAACGATCAGCTCGGTGGTACGCAGTATACCTTCAATAGCGTCAGCAACTTCGTGAACAACGTTCCGGATACGACCGCTTTCAACGGCGACCTCAGTGCGCCGAGCCCGTTCAGCGGTATCTCCGGTGTCGCACAGATGCGACAGAACTACTACATCGGTTACGGTCAGGATGAGTGGAAACTCCGTCCTACGCTGACCCTGGCCTATGGTCTGCGCTACGAGTACTTCCAACCGTTGCACGAAGTGAACGACAAGTACGTCTTCTTCGACATGTCGACGGCTACTCTGTACTCCAGCGGCCGCGTCGCAGCGTTCCCCAAGTACAACAAGAGCTGGTTCGGCAGCTCCACGAAGAACTTCGGACCGCGTGTGGGCCTGACCTGGGCTCCTGCCGGTCTACATAACAACACCGTGGTTCGCGTCGGCGCCGGTATCTTCTTCGGTCCCGGTCAGACGGAAGACCAGGTACAGCCGGAAGCGAACGACCGCGTAGGCCGCAGCTTCTCGAACGGTGCGCAGCCCTATCCGGCGAACACGGCGAACCTGCTGTCGAGCTTTGACGCCAACAACCTCTCCGGCTTCCAGCCACGTGCGTATGCTCCGAACTATCACCTGCCGGAGCGTGTCGCGACCTACACCTTCTCGATCCAGCAGCAGCTTCCGGGACAGATGCAGCTGATGTTGGGCTACGTCGGATCGCAGGGACGTAACCTCTTCCTGCGTTCGATCACCAACCGCATCACCGGTGCGACGACCAATGCCTCGACCGGTGCCGGTACTGCCGTACGCGAGTTCGGCAACCGCTACGGCGAAATTGACTACAAGACCTCGGGCGGTACGAACCACTACCACTCTTTGCAGTCGACGCTGCAGCGCCGCTTCCGTCAGGGCCTCTCGCTGGGTGCGCAGTACACCTGGGCGAAGGAGCTTGGCACGACCAGCGGATCGAACGAAGCCAGCACGGCGCAGAATCCTTACGACTTCAATACGGAGTATGGCCGTGGCAACTTCGATATCCGTCATAGCCTGAACGCGACGGTTCTGTATGACCTGCCGATCGGCCATGGCAAGTCGATGGACTTCGGCAGCATCGGTAATGCGGTGGTTGGTGGCTGGCAGGTTGGCGGTATCGTGAACTTCCGCTCGGGTCTCCCGGTCGATGTTCTTATCACCCGCCCTGACATCGCCTATGTCGGTACGCCGACTTCCGGTACTTACGCTGGCAAGGTCTACTCCTCGCCTGTGCTCTCCTCCTCGTGCCCGGCTTACTCCAGCGGCACCACCAGCGTGAATGCGGGCGTCTGCACCACGGCCGTGGTCAACGTTCCGGGCGGCGGCAACACCCGTAACATTCGCCGCGTGAATCTGGTGCCTGGCGTCAATCCGTATACCAACGCCGGCAAGCAGTTGTTGAATCCGGCTGCGTTCACCATCCCGACGCCCGGCACCTTCGGTACGCTGCGCCGCAATAGCCTGAATGGCGCCTCGCTGGCTCAGCTCGATATGACCCTGGAAAAGACCTTCGCTATCACCGAGCGTGTGAAGGTTGACTTCAAGGCGGAGGGCTTCAACATCCTCAACCACCCGAACTACGCTGTTCCAGGCACTATCCGCCTGGCACAGGGCATTCCCACGGGCGGTAATGCGGCTAACACGACCATCAGCAACGGCGTACAGCCGGGGCAGGCATACTCCACCGGTACGGCAGGTTCGAACTTTGGAGCCTTCACCTCGACGGTCGGTAACCAGGTGGGTCAGGGCGCAAACCGCCAGCTCCAGCTCTCGGGCCGGATCAACTTCTAACCTGACGAAAACACAACCCCCGCGGCGTGCCCCAACCAGGGCACGCCGCATTTTTTTGGCGGCTTTTTCGCTTGACTCCTGTTTTTACGGGGGTTACTCTTTGCCCAACTTCATTGGCAGCTCTCGCCAACCCGGTCCGGCTCCCGTTAGCGCTAAGCGCAGCGCGGCGGCTGGATGCGGCATCTAATTCCCAGAGTCAATCAACCTTCACCGCCGTACCTGCTGACGGAGGCCAGCAAACTGCTTGATGAAAAAAGCGCTTGAAATTACGCCAAACATCGAGCCCCTGTTCGGGACCCGCGACGAAAACCTTCACCTGATGGAAAAGGCCCTGCGTGTTGCCATTGATCTGCGATCGGATGCGGTGATGGTGACGGGCGATCCGGAGAGCATTGACCGGATTGAGAAGATCTTCACGGACTACGACCAACTCTGCAATCAAGGCATTGTCCTGCAGAACGGCGAATTGCATGGCATGTTGAAGCTGGTTGTCTCAGACCCGCGCATTACTCTGCGCGGATTGGTCGAAAGCGGACGGCAGCGCTCCACCGGCGTAAAGCGCATGGTGCAGCCGCGCTCGCCCAATCAGCGTAAGTACATTGAAACCATCGAAGAGAACGATATGTCGTTCGGCATTGGACCGGCCGGCACTGGCAAGACCTATCTTGCCGTGGCTATGGCCGTCTCCGCGCTGATGGCGAAGAGGATCAGCCGTATCATCCTGGTGCGCCCGGCGGTTGAGGCCGGCGAGCGCCTGGGCTTCCTGCCCGGGTCGCTGCAGGAGAAGGTAGATCCGTACATGCGTCCGCTGTATGACGCTCTGTACGACCTGCTGGATCCGCCGCGTGTGGACAAGATGCTGGAAACCAACGTCATCGAAATTGCACCGCTGGCCTTTATGCGCGGACGTACGCTGAACGACGCCTTCATCATCATGGATGAGGCGCAGAACACCACCAACGAGCAGATGAAGATGTTCCTCACCCGTCTTGGCGCCAATTCCAAGGCGATCATCACCGGCGACCTCTCGCAGATCGATCTTCCGAATCCCAAGAAGAGCGGCCTGTTGGAAGCGCTGCGGGTGCTGGATGGCGTGGAAGGCATCGGTTTTGTTCACTTTGAAGACGCGGACGTCGTACGCCACCATCTGGTGCAGCGTATTGTGCGTGCCTACGACAGCTACAGCCGGGAGCAGCGGGAGCTTCCGCTGGGACTGGAATCTCCGCTGGGAGAGCCTATGCCGACGGCCGCTCCAGTCAAACGAATCGCAAAGCCGCAGTAGAGCCTCGTGCGGGATGCCCAGCAACAGTGAAAAGGCTCTAGACGGCATCGAATCGGGTAACATCATGGAAAGAGGGCGTTACGCCCTCTTTCCTGTTTCTGCATGATTCGCATCGAACCACAAGAGATGCCTGCTGCCACGGAGATCAGTCGAGCCCGCCTGTCGCGCTACCTGCTGCGCGCACGCCGCGCCGTCTGCCTGGAAGGCCAGGTAGATGTGCTACTTACGGACGATAAGACGGTGAAGCGGCTGAACCGTGACTTCCGCGGCAAGAACAAGGCGACGGACGTGTTGTCATTTCCCGCCGGCGATTTTGCTGAAGGAATCGTGGGCGATCTGGCCGTCTCGCTCGACACCGCATCAAAGCAGGCAAAGCGCTTCGGCCTCACCCTGGAGGAGGAGATTAAGACGCTATTGCTGCATGGCCTGCTTCACCTGGCTGGCTATGACCATGAGACCGACAACGGCGAGATGGCCGCCGAGGAGACCCGCTTGCGGTCGAAGCTGCGGTTACCCAGCAGTCTGATTGCGCGCGTGGAGGGCGGCCGGCGATGAGCTACTGGACCCTCGGGTCGCTGCTTCTGTTGCTGATCGTACAGACCCTCGCCTCCTACATCGATCGTGTGTACTCGGAGATGGGCAAGTTTCTCTCTCGCGACTTCCAGGAGAATGTCGATGCCTGGACGCGCGCGGTTGAGCCGAAGATGATTCTCGGCCGGGATACGCTGGCGCTTTCGGCCTCGGTGCTGCGGCAGATCACTTTGACCGCCATCGCCGTACTGTTCGGAGCCAAACTTTACAGCTCGCTGACGCTGCTACCGATCCTGCGGCATGGGCCGCGTCTTCCTGACTTCGCGATGACGGCGGTCGAGCTGGTCTGCATCGTCATCCTCTTCGACCGCCTGGTCCCGTATCTGCTTTTTGTCCGGACGAAGGGACTGTGGATCGCAAAGCTGCGTCTGCCGCTGGTACTGATCTTTCTGGCGCTGTTGCCCATCACGGGGATGCTGAGCCTGTTGATCTCCATCGTTGCGCTGGCGGAACCCGAGGAGCAGGAAGAGGAAGAAAACTCCTCGGAGGGTGTGGACGCGCTGCTGGATGCCGGCAAGGAAGAGGGCATCCTGGAGGAGAGCGACCGCGAGCTGGTGCGGAGTGTTGTGGAGTTCGGCGATAAGGTTGCACGTGCGGTGATGACACCGCGTCCGGAGATGTTCTGCGTCCCTGGAACCATGACGCTCGAAGAGTTCACAAGCCTGATGGCGAAAGAGGCGTATTCGCGGGTGCCTGTCTATGGGGAATCCATCGACATCATTACCGGCATTGCGTTTGCGCGCGATCTGCTGGGCGTGGCCGATTCCGAGGCAGCCCGCCAGACGGTGGCCAGCATTCAGAAGCCGGTCGCGTTTGTCCCCGAGACCAAAAAGGTGAATGAGCTGTTGAAGGAGATGCAGCGGGCCAAGCAGCACATGCGCATCGTGGTCGATGAGTACGGCGCAGTAGCCGGTCTTATCACGATTGAAGATCTGCTGGAGGCGATTGTCGGCGACATCGAGGATGAGCACGATGTCGAAGAAGAAACCAACGAGCCAGTCGGAAATTCGCAGGAGGGATGGTCGGTTCCCGGGCGTTTCGAGGTCTCGCGCCTGCGGGAGCTTTTTGAGAGTCAGCACGATGAGTTCCCGGTCGATCTGGAGCTCCCTTCCAATGCGGAGGCGACAACGGTGGGCGGTCTGGTAAGCGAGTTAGCCGGTCATATTCCACACTCCGGAGAGGTAGTGGATGCCGGTCGCCTGCGCCTGGAGATCCTGTCGTCGACCGACCGGCGGGTGCAGCGCGTGAAGGTGCAGATGGCCGCTTCGCCCGAGACGGCGGATAATCAATAACGATGCCTATTCGTTCCGGATTCGTTTCCATCGTCGGCCGCCCCAATGCCGGCAAATCGATGCTGGTGAACGCGCTGCTCGGCCAGAAGCTGGCCATTGTGACGCACAAGCCACAGACCACACGCAACCGCATTCAGGCTGTGCTGGAGGTCCCTCTCAAGAAAAAGACGACACGCCAGCCAGGCCACCCGGCGGCGCAGATCATCCTGGTGGATACGCCGGGAATTCACAAGCCATCTACGGAGCTGGATCGCCGCATGATGCAGGAGGTGCATGACGCCCTGGAAAGCCGCGATGCGGTGATCTTCATGGTGGACGTGACGCACCGGCTGCCGCAGGAGGGCGAAACCGTGACCGGCAAGGCGAAGCTGTCACTGGATGAGCACAACTTCACGCTGGGCTTGGTGAAGAAGCTGGACTGCCCGGTGATCCTGGCGCTGAACAAGATCGATGAGCTGCAGCGTGATCAATTGCTGCCTCAGATCGCTTATTGGCAGAAGCAGCATGACTTCGCTGCTGTCATTCCGATCTCAGCCAAGAAGAAGGACGGTCTGGAGCGGTTGATCGAGGCCATCATCGCCGTATTGCCGCTTGGCGAGCGCTACTTCCCGAAGAACCAGATTACGGATCAGCCCGAGCGTTTCCTGGTCGCTGAGCTGATCCGCGAAAAGGTGCTGCTCTATACCGGGGAAGAGGTGCCGTATGCCGCTGCTGTTGTCGTCGAGCGCTTCGAGGAGCCCGTCAAGAAAGGTGCGGCCACACGCATTGCTGCGGCGATCTACTGCGAGCGTGCCGGGCAGAAGGCGATTCTGATCGGCAAGGGCGGAGCGATGCTGAAACAGATCGGCACTGCCGCGCGCAAGGAGATGGAGTATCTGTTGGGCGGCAAGGTCTTTCTGGAGTTGTTTGTGAAGGTGCAGTCGGAGTGGAGATCGTCGCGTGGGTTTATCGACGATCTCGACTGGCGCAAGCAGCTTGAAGACCTGGCGATTAAGCAGTCGAACGAAGAGTAAAGCCGTAATTCAAAGCACGACACCCGTTGCCCCATTCTTTCGCGAAGCGAAAGGGTGGGGTATCGAGCGAAGCTCGACCGCTTTTGTTGTCGGTCTGCCTGCCGAGGCGGTATCGGTAGAGAAGCAGATTTCTCCGCTCCCCTTCACCCCAGCCAGCAAAGCTGGCCCGGGACCCCGAGCGCTACGAAATGGCAAAACAAAAACGGTCGCGCGTAGCGCGATACCCCACCCTTCGCGATGAAACCGCGAAGAATGGGGCAACGGATATGGTGCTTCCCGAAACACCCGGTTCTCACTATCCCGCGTAGATCGTGTTCTCTAAAAACTCGTTCAGGAACTTGCCCTTCGGATCGTAGTGATAGATCAGGTTCTTGAAGCGGGTAAGGTTTGGCAGGCGGCGCTGCAGGACTCGTGGGTCCATGGTGAAGAACTTGCCCCAGTGCGGAATGGCTCCAAAGGGTGAGAGTACAGCTTCAACCTTCGGCACCAGGCGTGCCACAGCTTCGGGCTCCGCCTTCCAGGTGAAGTGAATGCCAAGGGAGTCGCGGCGATAGTTGGGGCTCATCCACAGATCGTCAGCGGCGATGGCGCGCAGCTCGGTGACGTGCAGATGCGGTGTGATCTCATCCTTCAATGTCTCGACGGCGAGGATGGCGTCGTAGCCCATGTCGATAGGGACAAAGAGCTCGGTCTGGATCTCCGCGCCCGAACTGGGAGTGAACTCCATGCGGAAGTGGGGTAGACGCTCGTGCCACGGACCAGGGACGCCAAGCTGCTGCGTGCAGTTCACGGGATCGTGTCCAGCGAGTGGATGTAGATTCGCGGCTGCTCGCGTCGCTCCATAAAACTCTGCCGGCGCAGCAATACCGTCATCCACGCGCTGCTTCAGCCACACCTGCGTGGCGCGATGGTCCTGCCAGGTAGTAAAGAGTGAGACAGAGTAGGCCGCGTCCATGATGGTACGAAGATTGTCTTTCAGGTGGTCGAAGGAGAGGTTCTCGTAGACCGTCTGGGCTACTTCAAAGGCGGGTTCCACCTGCAGTGTGATCGAGGTGACAACGCCGAGTGCGCCGAGAGAGACAACCGCTCCGGGGAAGGTATCGGGATTCGCATCGCGCGTAAGGGTGACCAGATCACCGTTGGCGTTCAGGATCTCCAGACCGACGACCACGGCAGCGAGATTACGATTACGCAGTCCCGATCCGTGTGTCGCCGTCATCACACCGCCTACGACCGAAATATGCGGCAGCGAGGCGAGGTTATGAATGGCATAGCCGCGGCTGTGCAGCCACACGGCCAGATCGCCGTAGCGAACGCCCGCGCCCAGCGTGACGGTCCGGTTGGCTTCATTCAGCGTGGTCGAGGTCAGCCGTTCCAGGGAGATCTGGACCCCATCACTATCGGCGATGCCGTGAAAGCAATGCCGTGTGCCGAGCGCGCGTAGCTGCGGTGTCTCCCGCACCAGCTCCTGCGCTTCTTCCACAGAGGCAGGGACCAGCAGATCGCCGGCGTTGTAGGTATAGTTTCCGGCCCAGTTGGTGCGAGGTGCTGCATTCGTCATGGTCTTGCTTATTCCTTGATGTTGATGCTGAGGGCCTTCATCTTGCGGTAGAGGTGGGAGCGTTCCAAGCCAAGGAGCTCGGCCGCGCGGCTTACATTGCCGTGGACGTCGTCCAGCTTTTTCAGAATGTAATCGCGCTCATAGGCCTCACGCGCCTGCAGCAGGGTCGGAAAGTCTTCCGTCCGGCCCGGTTTGCCGGGCTCGCGGTAGACCAGCACGGGAAGATGCTTGCGTTCGATGCGCTGCACGCGCGGGTTCAAAATCAGCACGCGTTCGACCACGTTGCGCAGCTCACGCACGTTGCCCGGCCAGTGGTAGTGCTGTAGCGTGGCGATGGCGTCGTCGGCTATCTCCATACGCGGACGTCCGTACTGCCGGCCGAACTCCAAGAGAAATTCACGCACCAGCAGGGGGATGTCTTCCTTGCGGTCGCGCAGCGGCGGAACGAAGAATGGAATCACGTTCAGGCGATAGAACAGATCCTCACGAAAGTTGCCGCGGGCGATCTCTTCCTGCAGGTCTTTGTTCGTGGCGGCGATGACACGAACATCCACCGCGATGGGCGAGGTGGCACCGACCGGTGTAAAGCGCTGCTCATCCAGAGCGCGCAACACCTTGGCCTGCGTCTTGAGGCTCATGTCGCCGACCTCATCGAGGAACAGCGTGCCCAGGTGAGCGCGCTCAAAGGTGCCAGGCTTATTCTGCGTCCCATCGCCTCGCTGGCCGAAGAGCTCGGCTTCGATGAAGTCCTCAGGTATGGCGGCACAGTTAAGCTCGACAAAGGGGTGTTCTTTGCGCAGCGATTCGCTGTGCATGGTGCGCGCAATTAGCTCCTTGCCGGCGCCGGACTCGCCGTAGATGAGGACTCGGCCGTTGGTCGGAGCCATTAGGGCGATCTGCTGACGCAGCGCCTTCAGAGGGACGGACTGTCCGGTGAGCGTGGCGCTGGTCGCGAGCTGTCGCTTGAATTCCTGGTTCTCAAGTCGTAGCTGGCGTGCCTGGATCGCATTCCGCAGCACGAGCAGTGTGCGGTCGAGAGATAGGGGCTTTTCGAGGAAGTCGAAGGCGCCCAGTTTCGTGGCGCGCACCGCGGACTCGATGGTGCCGTGACCGGAGATCATGATGACCTCGGGCGGCGAGGAGAGATTCAGGGCGCGAAATTGCGCCAGAAGATCAAGTCCGTCAGCATCCGGGAGCCAGATGTCGAGCAGAACGGCGTCCCATGTGCCGTCCTGCAGCAGCGCCAGGCCTTCGGCTCCAGTAGCGGCGCTGGCGACGTGATATTGCTCATCGCTGAGGATGCTTTCGAGTGAGGTGCGGATAGAGGCTTCGTCGTCGATGACGAGAATGTGATTCATGGGGGAGGACTCAGTTGCTGGCTGTGAGTTGCTGGTTAGGTTGTGTGGCCTGGTTGTCTGATTCCGATGCAGAGGGCAGCTCGATGATGAAGCTTGCGCCGACCGGTGTGGCGTTCTCAGCCCGGATCGTGCCGTGGTGCTCCTGTACGATCTTAGCGGCGATGGCGAGGCCGAGTCCGGTTCCACGCTGTTTGGTGGAGAAGTAGGGAAGGAAGAGCCGTTCCCGCATCTCGTCGGTTACACCGGTGCCGGTGTCTTCCACTACCAGCTCTACCATGCCAGACGGCAAAAGCGATGTGCAGATGCGCAGCTCGCGTAGAAGCTGGTTCTGCATGGCTTCAAGAGCGTTATCGATCAGGTTAGAGAGCGCGCGCTTCAGCGCTTCAGGATCGGCAAGGACAAGAGGCAGAGACGGGGAGAGGTTTTGGCGGATGCGCACGTTTTGGGTGCGTCCGGCGAAGAGGGCCAGCGAGTTTTCGACGATGGTGTTCAGATCCGCAGGACGGGGCCGGGCCATGGGGAACTCCGCGAGGGACGAGAACTGATCCACTAGCGTCCGGAGGCTTTCAACGGCGGACAGGATAGTGTCGGAGCTGCGGCGAATCACCGCGGGCGACGGCGACTCGAGATGCGCCCCCTGGAGCTGGGTTTCAATGCGGCCGGCGTGGCGCTGGATCTGTTCGGCGGAAAGTGAGATCGGCGTAAGCGGATTTTTGATCTCGTGCGCGACGCGGCGGGCAACTTCCTTCCAGGCAGATTGGCGCTGGGCACGGAGCAACTCGGTGGCGTTCTCCAGAACGAGGACATAGCCGCGGTGGTGGCGCTCAGCGGACTCCAGCAGGGCGACGGTGATGGAGAGGTTCAGACCCATCATCTCGATCTCAGTCGATGCCGAGCCCATGCGATGCGACCGCCGGAAGAGCCGCTCAAACTCCGGCATGTGTTCGGCGGGGATGACGGAGGAGAGAGCGAGACCGGTGAAGGCGCGCTGGCCGCCGGGATCAAGCATCTCGCTGAAGGCACGGTTCGCCAGAACTGCACGTTGGTGAATATCGAGCATGACGACGCCGTTGGGAATGGTCTCAAGCATCGTCTCCAGCTCTTTACGGCGAGCTTCCAGAGCAGCATTGGCGAGAGAGAGCTGCTGGGTCGATTCGGTGATCTGCGCACGGGAGCTCTGCAGGTCAGTCGCCATGTGATTGAACGAGCGCACCAGCTCACCCAGCTCTTCGGTGGCGCTGGCCTCTACGCGCCGGGCATAGTTGCCGGCGGCGATGTCCTCCATTGCGTCGGCCAGAGTTTCTACCGGCCGGGTAACCTGCCGCGAGAGGTGCAGACCAAGCCAGACCGAGGCGAAGAGAGCCAGGCCGGTGATCATGAGCAGCAACAGCATGTACTGGTTGCGGATGGAGCGTCGCGTGCGGAAGAGGGTCCAGTAAGTGTCGGCAGCGGTGCGGATGCGGCTGACCGTGTCGGACATGCCTGACGGCAGCGGAAGGCCGACGACGACGATGTCCCCATGGGGTTTGACCCATGCCGTGCCCAGAGCGAAGTCCTGGTTGCCTACAGAGTAGAGGGGCTCATCAGAACGGAGCGCTGTCTGGAGCAGCTCCGAGACCGAGGCGGAAGTCTCCGCTGCAGCGCTGCCTTCCGGAAGAAGCTGTTTGATGACGACATGGCCATTCTGCTCCTGCGGCAGATGGACAGCTGCGACCAGGGTATTGTTGCGATAGACAGCGGCGAAACCGCCCTGCAAGGTGATCTCGTGTTCCTGCAGCTTTTTGAGCAGGTCCTTGTTGTTGCCGGGGAGGGAGGTGGCGATGGCCTGGGCCTCGGCACGTGCGTTGGCAGCGGCATAGCGGGACAGCTCCACCGCGAGGGAGTTGGAGTCATCGCGGAGCTGTGTCACCGGCTGTGAGAACCAGCGCTCGACCGCACGATTCATCAACAGGT
The DNA here is from genome assembly GCA_019510535.1 of Acidobacteriota bacterium. Classification (GTDB taxonomy): domain Bacteria; phylum Acidobacteriota; class Terriglobia; order Terriglobales; family Acidobacteriaceae; genus Terriglobus. The sequence continues at coordinate 34 of JAEKKE010000141.1, read as the reverse complement.
AGCTGAAGGCGAACATGAAGGCGATGGGCAGCAG
>JAEKKE010000298.1 GCA_019510535.1 Acidobacteriota bacterium | reverse complement strand
TGAACACCGGACGCACCGTTGAGCACTGGCATACGCGCACCAAAACCGGCGCTGTCGCCATGCTTGACGCCATGTCTCCCAATGCATGGCTTGAGATGAACCCAGCCGATGCCGATAGGCTCTCGCTGCGCCAGCATGATCGTGTCACGGTCCGCTCCAGGCGTGCTTATGTTCGCGACGTTGAGTTGCGCATTACCGGGATTGTCGCCCCCGGGCAGGTCTTCATGCCGTTCCACTTCGCTGAGCAGAATTCCAACCTCGTGACTCTGGGTGCTTTTGACCCCATCAGCCGCGAACCCAACTTCAAACAGTGCGCTGTGCGTGTCGAGCGTTCCGCTCTGAAATAGCACTGTTCTGTACGTTTTTCTCGCGCCCATGGCCGCCGCGAGTGTTGTACCGAGCCGAACCTGGATGTTCGCTCCTGCCGTAGCAGTACCTTTCGTGCCGCATTACATTTCGACATTTCTGATCTCAGGAGCCTTTCAAAATGGCCAACGTAAAGCACTTTCTAAAATCCGGTCATCCAGCGACGCTTTTCGCATCGTTCCTCTACTTCGACTTCACCTTTGCTGTGTGGGTGCTGAACGGAGCGATGGGACCTTTCATCACCGAGCAGTTCCACCTCTCGCCGGCACAGGTCGGCCTGATGGTCTCGCTGCCCACGATGGCAGGCGCGCTCATGCGCTTCCCTCTCGGCGTGCTGAGCCAGTACATCGGCCGTAAGAGCGCGGCCATCGTCGAGATGAGCTGTATCATCATGGCGCTGCTCTATGGCTACTTCTTTGTGCACTCGTTCTCGAACGTGCTGGCCATGGGCGTTCTGCTTGGCACCGCCGGCGCAAGCTTTGGTGTTGCTCTTTCGCTGGGTGCGGGCTGGTTCCCCAAACAGTACAAGGGCCTGGCGATGGGAATCGCAGGAGCCGGCAACAGCGGTACGGCCATCGCGGCTTTCTTCGCTCCGCGTCTGGCGAAGGCCTTCGGATGGTCACACGTTTACGGCTTTGCGGCGTTGTTCATGCTGCTTCCGTTGATCGTGATGATCGTCTTCGCCAAGGAGCCGCCTGACAGCGAACATCAGACACTGCGCCAGCACCTCAAGTGCCTGGTGGAGCGCGATGGCTGGTACTTCAATCTCATCTACATCATCACCTTCGGCGGATTCCTTGGTCTTGCGACCTTCCTGCCTTCGCTCTTCGTTGCGCAGTTCCACATCCCTAAGACGCAGGCTGGAACGCTCACCATGTGCGCCACGCTGCTGGGTAGCATGACCCGCGTTGTTGGTGGATGGTTTGCTGATCGCGTCGGCGGCGTCACAACGCTGAGTGTCGTTTTCCTGGTTGCCATCGCAGGCATCTTTGGTTTGGTGAGCTCGCCGTCCCTGGTGGTTACGACGGTGCTCTTCATGCTGTGCTTCGCCGCGCTTGGCGCCGGCAACGGAGCGACCTTCCAGCTGGTTCCGCTACGCTGGCCGGTGGCAACCGCGGTTGCCGGCAGCATGGTGGGTGAGATCGGCGCACTGGGTGGCTCTATTCTGCCCAATGTGCTTGGCCAGTCCAAACAGCACACAGGATCGTTTGCAACGGGCTTCGCGGCCTACGCCGTCTTCGCACTGCTGGTGCTGGTGATGCTGCGCATCGTTTCACGGAAGTGGACGCGTACCTGGGTCGGGGAGGGCGGCAGAGCCCTTGTCCCGGCTGTGGCGGACGTCGATACGTCCAGCGCTGAGGAAGTGCTCGCCGTATAACGGTCGGCACTTCCTTGTTCATCGTCTGATCGGGTTCTCTTCGTCGCGTCTGCATGCGCTGACTGCGACCACAGCCGTGGTGTGTTTTGATAAGGAGATTTTTCGTGAAAACCGCTCTCTTCGCCCTCGTTACGGTGGCATCTGTTGCGGCTTCGTTTGCACAGTCGCCCGCCGCCCCTCCATCGTCTGCTGTAAATGTCACCGCTATCCTGCGTGAGCGTAGCAACGTCACGCAGTGGTTCGCGGCGACGCCAACCTCGGAACGCTATGCCCACCAGGACTCACTGCTCCGGCTTGGCATCACGCAGCGCATCCGGCAGTGGGACTATCAACTCGAGATCGGCCAAAGCGCTGAGCTCGGGCTGCCGACCGATGCGGTCTCTCCGGTTGCCGCGCAAGGCCAGCTCGGCCTCGGCGGTACTTATTATGCTGCGAATAACAACAACAGTAATCCGGTAGCTGCTTCGTTTCGCCAGGGCTTCCTGCGTTATCACTTCCAGAAAGAACCGAACACGTTGCGGGTAGGCCGTTTTGAGTTCTTTGACGGCCAGGAGATCGTTCCTAAGAACAGCACGCTACTCTGGGTGCAGACCAACCGCGTGGGGCATCGCCTTATCGGCAACTTCGGCTTCTCAAACGGACAGCGTTCCTTTGATGGCATAGAGGGCAAGCTCGGCGGCAAGACCTGGAACCTGACTGCGATGGGCGGCCGGGCGACGCAGGGCGTCTTCAACATGAATGCTAACCCTGAGTTGAATGTCGATGTTCAGTACCTGGCGTATACGCACGTGCTGGCGAAACAACGTGTCATCGTTCGCGCTTTCGGTCTGGGTTATCACGACGGTCGTACCGGGCTGACCAAGACGGACAACCGCAGTGCGGCGGCGCGCGCACTCGATCACAAGAATATCCGCATCGGCACCTTTGGCGGCAATCTGCTGGCAGCGGTGCCTGCGGGCCATACCACGGTCGACTTCCTGCTCTGGGGCGCTGGCCAGGTCGGGTCCTGGGGAGTGCAGGATCATTCTGCGGGGGCGATCGCGGTAGAGGGCGGTCTGCGTTTCGATAAGGTCAAAACGACACCGTGGGTTCGTGGCGGCTACCTGCGCTCCACCGGCGACAACAATGCAACGGATAACAAGCACAATACCTTCTTCCAGGTCTTGCCCACGCCGCGTATCTATGCACGGTTCCCGTTCTACAACTCGATGAACTCTACGGACTCCTTTGTTCAGCTTATCGAGAAGCCCAGCAAGAGAGTGGATCTGCGTTCCGATCTTCACTTCCTCAAGCTCACCTCGGCCTCGGACTTCTGGTACCAGGGTGGCGGCGCCTTCGATAACAAGGTCTTCGGCTATACGGGAAGGCCAGCGAACAATCACAGCAGCTTTAGCTCGCTGTATGACATCAGCGCCGACATTACGCTGACCAAGCAGTTATCGCTGGGAACGTACTACGCGCACGCCTTCGGAAAGTCGGTCGTCAGTGCGATCTATCCGACGGAGGGCGGAGCGAACTACGGTTACTTTGAGTTGAACTATCGCTTGCAGAAGGTCCTGGGCGGTCACAGCCACTAGAGCATCTCAAACACACTCCGTTGCCCCATTCTTTGCGACTTAGAATCCTCGGCTGGCTTGCCGGCTGGGATGAGGAAGCAAAGAGTGGGGCACGGCTTTTTAGAGCAATTCTCCTAATACTGTAGCTTTGGATAAATCTGCGCGAATGCAGGCTGGGCGACCGTCAGCAGTGAGACCTGTGGCTCAGGTATCTTTGATGGCATCGTGGCCTGCATTCCAATCCGCGGCCGCAATCGTTTTCGAAAGGTCTTCTGCCATGCGATTGACACATGTTCTCACCCTGTTCGCCGGCTTGCTGCCGGCTGCCGCTTTTGCGCA
>JAEKKE010000297.1 GCA_019510535.1 Acidobacteriota bacterium | reverse complement strand
CTTAGCTTTCCCCCGGTGCGCATCGCATCGAGCGAATTACTGATGAGATTGGCGATAACCTGCCGCAACTCTCCAGGATTGGCATAAACAGAAACTAGGGCGGAACGTGCTTCTTTATGCACGTCGACACGCGCCGCGATCAGACGGGAGTGATAGAGCGTCAGCATGGAGTCCAGCACGGCGCTGACGTCGACCAGTACCGGCTTATTGGGTTCACGATAGTAGCGCAACGTGTGTTTGGCGATCTCGGTCACTCGCGCGAGCTCCTGCTCGGCCTGGCCGAGATAGAGCTGCGCGTTCTCCGAAGATGTTTCCGAGCGCAACAGATAAAGCAGGTTGGTCACGGATTCCAACGGATTGTTGATCTCGTGGGCAATGCTTGCCGCCAGGCGGCCAGTTACGGCCAGCTTTTCCGCACGGCGAAGAGCATCCTGAGCTCGCACCATCTGCTCCATCTGGTCCCGTACCTGATATTGGCGCTGCCTTCCACGCAGGGCGACTTCGAGCGTGCTGAACAGGGTTTCCGGACGAAGCGGGCGCTCCAGAAGAAGCACGTTGCCGAGCGGCATCCGCAGCTTGCGAAGCCGTTCACTCTCGGCGGTAACGCGGCCGCCGGAGACCATAAGGATGACCGGAAAGTCTGACCATGCCGGTTGTTCCTTCAGCGCTGATTCCAGTTGACGGATGGCGATGCTTGTCAGCGCTACCTCGGTGACGATAGCCGCGCCGGCGCCGCTGCCTATGTTCTCTGCCAGCTCAGAGACGGAGTTCACGATATGGCAAGGCTTGCCCATTTTCTCCAGAAGACTGGCGATCAACGACGCGTCGCGTCCTGTAGGAGCCAGAACGAGAGTGCGTGTTTCACGAGACGTCGTTTCATTTGCGGGGATCAGAAGAATCCTCCTGGATCGTAGGACCCGTCAACGTCGGGTTTCCGGTAAGGATGCCTTCGAACTCCTGCAGTGGAGGCCCGACCCTGATGCCACCGTTGCCAAAGATCAGCTCGCGAATGGTGCGTTCATGTGGTCCACTGCGTTTTTTAACGACTGAGAGTGCCTGGCGGATTGCTCCTGCACGCTCAAAATAACGGAAAAGAAGAACCGTGTCTGCCAGATAGCTGACGTCAACGGGAGAGTTGGTGACCCCGATGAAGCCATGCTGTGCCAGCGTGAGCAACGTTACGATGCCCTGCTGCCCGAGGTAGGCTAACAATTCGTGCAGTTGCATCGCGAGAAACTGTTCATGCGGCATGGCGTTGAGCAATCCATTCATGCTGTCGATGACAATCATTCGGAGATCTTGTTCGTCGACCAGGCCCCTGATGCGGGAGACGAACTCTCCGGGAGAGAGCTCGGCGGGATCGATCTGTTGAATCTCAAGCATGCCGCTTTCCATTAGCCCGGCAGGATCCATACCCAGGCCCTGTCCGCGCTCAACCAGCGTTGCAAGCGCCTCATCAAACGTAAGGATGACCGCCTTCTCGCCGCGCTGGGCCGAGGAGACGGCATAGCGAAGCGCGATGGTTGATTTACCGCAACCAGCCGGCCCGATGAGGAGAGTACTTGTCCCCGTATCAATTCCTCCGCAAAAGAGGTCATCCAGCTCTTGCAGGCCGCTCACGATTGGGGCTCGTTTAAAACCGGGCTTGTGCTCGGCGGCGATCAGGCGCGGGTAGATATGGATTCCACCGGTCTCGATGGTGTAGTCGTGGTAGCCTTCGCGGAAACGAGAGCCGCGAAGCTTGTGGATCTCCATCCGGCGTCTTTTGATGCCATAGTCCCGTTCCAGGCTCTGCATTTTGATAACGCCGTGCGCGATGCTCTTGAGCTGCCGATCGTTTGTATCTCCTTCCGCAGTTCGGTCATCCAGGAGGAGGACGGTGCAGCTCCGGCCCGCAAAATACCGCTTCAACGCCAGAATCTGGCGGCGGTATTTCAGCGGATCGCGGGCGAGCATGCGGAACTCTGAAAGAGAGTCGAAGACGACCCGTTGCGGCTTGATCTCCTCCACCTGCCTGAGGATGGAAGTCATGGTGTCTGCCAGTTCGACATCGGAGGGGTGAAAGACGGTGTACTGCGCGTCCGGGCCGAGATCCTCGTCGGAATGAATCATCTCGTAGATGGTGATCGGTTCCACGGACCAGCCATGGGATGCCGCCACCTGCTCCAGCTCAAGCTTGGATTCGGACAAGGTGACGTACATTCCTCCGTCACCTTGCCTCACACCTTCAAGCAGGAACTGCAACGCGAGTGTCGTTTTGCCGGTCCCTGGATCCCCCTCCACAAGGTAGAGGTGGCCTTTGGGGAGGCCGCCGTTCAGGATGTCATCCAGGCCGGCAAGACCGGTCGGCAGTCTGATTTCTTTGTTTGCAGGCTGATTGTTGTTAGAGGAAAGGACTCCCGGCATTCGGGGTCCCTCGCTCGATGGAAGCTTACCCATACCGCCCCTCCAAGGGGTTTAGATGTCAACTTCCCCAAAAAGTCTGCCAAAGGCGTTCTGACTATTCAAGTTGCGACTCACCCGGGGGCCATGAGTTTGCCGCTGCACGGACTCCAGAGACGGGAGCAGGACATCTCCAGCGCGACGGAGTCGCGACATGACTCATGGCTGCGGCAACCGAAGCTGATGCGGGAACGTCTTACTCATGCTGATATTGTTGAGATTCCCGCGGCATTTCTACTGGATGCTCTTGGTGTGCGCCGGAGTGGATGGCGCCGTTGAACTCCAGAAGAAGCTGCCAGGTATAAGGCGTCCCGGCTGCGATTGCATGACGATACGGGCACTCGGCCACCCGTTCGTTCTCTTGAAGGGAGAAGATCGATGATCTTAGAAAGGCTGAGGACCGCGATCGTTTTGGGGTTCTTATTGTTTCCCCTTCTTGATATGTACGGACAGCCCGGTACAGGGAAGGCAAGTGCGCTCGACACGGACCGGGACGGTTTGAGCGATCGAGAAGAGGGTGACTTGCTGGGAAAGTATTCTCCACTCTTTATGATCAGCCGCGACGACTGCTCCGATCGGCCGGCCCAGTTCGCTGTTGGCACACGAAACCCTACTGTTGCGGACGACGATGGAACGATCTATGGTCAGGCATTTCCTCGCAAGGGACGGCCTGATGAGGTGGAGCTGCACTACTACCATCTATGGCGTCGAGACTGCGGCGAGATGGGACATCGTCTCGATGCAGAACACGTATCGGTCCTGGTGAGAACGGGAGCAAGCATCGCAGATGCAAAGGCTCTGTACTGGTATGCCGCTGCGCACGAGGATACGATCTGTGACGCAAGTCACCTTGCCCGTGCGGCCACGCTGCATGCGGAAGAGCATGGAGGCACGATCTGGATCTCGGAGGGAAAGCACGCTTCCTTTTTATCGGAGGCCATGTGTAGCCATGGGTGCGGCGGTGACCGATGTGCGCGGATGAAACCGTTGAAGACCAAGCAGATTATTAACCTGGGCGAGGCGAACGCTCCGATGAATGGCGTGTTCTGGATTAATTCCATCGAATGGCCACTGAGCGGCAAACTAGGTCGAAGCGACTTTCCGGAGATGCGCGTGGCGAGGGTCGAACGGCTGCCGGAGACTGATATCGTCTGGGCGAATCCGGCGAAGCGCCCCGCGCAGGCAACCATCCTCGGCGCGAATGCGGG
>JAEKKE010000296.1 GCA_019510535.1 Acidobacteriota bacterium | reverse complement strand
GCAGTGGGACGCCGCGCGCGATCTCTATCTCCGCTGTGTCGATGTCGATCCTTGTTACGCTCCTGCGTGGGCGCGGCTGGGGCGCATCTATCACGTCATTGCGAAATACCTTCCTTCGGGGACGAAAGACGGCCTGCAGAAGGCGGAGTCGGCCTTCAGACAGGCTCTTGACCTTAACCCGGATCTGCCGCTCGCCCACAAATCCTATGCGCAATTGGAGGTCGATCTTGGCCGCGCACTGGATGCGATTCGCCGCCTCATTCCGCATGCCCGTGGAGCAGCCGACTCAGAGTTCTTTGCCGGCCTGATCAGTCCGCTGCGTTACTGTGGGCTGCTCGCGGCCTCGGTCGCGGCACATCGGCGCGCCATCGCTCTGGAACCGAAGATCCGCACCAGCGTTCAGCACACCTGGTTTCTACAACGGGACTACGCTCACGTGGCTGCGCTCAGAGTTGAGGATCATCCCTATATCGTGGGTCTCTCGCTGGCAGAGGAGGGACGCAGGACCGACGCCATCGCAGCCCTCAAGACAATCGAAGAGAGGGTTAAAACCAGGATGGGCGACTTCGCCTGCGCCGCCCGCACGCTGATCGAGGGAGATGCGGACACAAGCGCAGCGGCGGTGGAGCGCATCGTCTCCTCCGGCTTCGGCGACCCGGAAGGCCTTTACTACCTGGCTCGGCATCTCTCTCACCTGGACCGGGTCGATGCAGCACTGCAGTTGCTGGAGCGTGTCATCACCGGAGGCTTCTTCTGCTATCCAGCGATGATGAGCGACCCATGGCTGGAACAGCTACGAACAACTTCAGGATTCGCCGGCCTGTCCAGACAGGTAGAAGAGAAGTATCGCGCAGCGGAGAAGGAGTTCGCCGCGCTGGATGGAAATCAAAATCTACAGATAGGTTGAGAGAGCTCGTCTGAAGATTCGGTGGCCTCGGTAGCTCTTCACAACCAATTGCGCGTAGCGCAACCATTTCGCACCGCAGGTGCGAATGCCTTGCTTAAGGGCATGGCTTTAGCCATGCCGCACAAGACACGAGGAAGAATGCGGCTTTAGCCGCTGAGGGCAATGTATCGGAGAAGCAGATTTCTCCGCCGACGTTCCGAAATGACAAACAAAAAAATACCATCATCTGACGACGCCACCTAACGCATCGACTGCGTCGGCTCGCTTGCAAGAAACTCGAACTCGGCGTGCGTTGTGTCTGGTGTGACCGTTATCGGATCGTCGAGATGAATCAGCTTCTTCTCCTTGTCGTAGCGGGGCCATGTGGGTAAACCGTTACCGTTCGGGTCACCGGTACGGGCGAAGTTGGCCCAGTAGGTGACGACTTCATCACTCAGCTTGCGGTCCGCTGGCTGCCACGTCGCTCCCTGACGAACGTCGAGCGTACCGAAGACATACTCAAGCTCGGTGGAGTGGAAGGCGTATTTGCCCGCGGGGTGGAGAGGCTCGGCCGGAGCAGGGCGATCGAAGCGGAAGCGATAGACCGGTGACTGTCCTGTCTTACTTTGTGCCTCGGCCCATCTCCATGCGCCCATCGCAATGAAGCCGTTGGTGGTGAAATCATCCGCGGAGCGAATGGCCTGCTCGTCGGTGTTGGCCGGGTAGGCTGCGACGAACTCATCGGCCCTTGCGCCGTAGTGCTCCTTGGCATAGGCCTTCCACTTTTCGGCGGTCATGCCTTTGGAGAGCGTGCCTGCGCGCTCGTCTCGGTTCCAGCCGATGATGGAGGGCACGTGTGTCTGTCGGCCCGCGGCGTAGGCGTCCTGTAGAGACTCAGGAAGGAAGGCTCCATCGACGACGGCGGAGAAGCCGATGCCGCGCTGCTTCTGCGTGGCTTCGAGGATCTTTTCGGCCGGCATGGCGCGGAGCTCTTCGAGATTGTTCGCGCCGAGTGCGGTGACGAAAGCCTGATCGCGTTTGGCGCGTTCACTGGCGGCTGTCATGGGAATGGCGCTGCCGAAGAAGGCTCCGCTCTCTCCAATGATTTTATGAAAGAGTCCGCGTGCTGAGGGCGCTACGGTGAGGGCGCTCACCGCAAAGGAACCGGCGCTTTCACCGAAGATGGTGACGTTGTTGACGTCGCCGCCAAACGCCGCGATGTTGGCTTTCACCCAGCGCAGCGCGGCCACTTGATCCATAAACCCATAGTTACCGGCGTGGCCGCCCTGTTCTTTGGCCAGATCTTCACTGGCGAGGAAGCCGAAGACGTTCAGGCGGTAGTTCAGCGTGACGACGATCACGCCCTTCGCTACGAGCGCAGGATTGGTATAGCGCGGCTCCGAGGCCGCACCGGCGAGGAAGCCTCCGCCGTGGATCCAGACCATGACAGGAAGTTTGCTGCCCTGCTTCGCCGCCGCAGGTGTGTAGACATTGAGATAAAGGCAGTCCTCAGAGGGACCAGCGTCGGTGAAGATGTAGTCATCCCATACATGCCACTGCTGGCAGCGATTGCCGAACTTCGTCGCATCGCGAACTCCGCTCCATGCGGATGGAGCTTCAGGAGCTTTCCAGCGAAGATTGCCAACAGGAGGTGCAGCGTAGGGCAGGCCGAGAAAGGCCTTCTCTTTGCCCTCATGGATCCACTTGCCCGCGGCTTCGCCCTGCGCGGTTTTTACTTTCGGTGTTGGCTCCTGCGTGTGGACTAATCCCACAGAGAAGCAAGCGAGAACGCCACCAAGCAATGTAGTACGGATCTTCATGTCTTAATTCCGCGATCACAATAGCCACTGCAGGTTGAAAGTTGCAAGTTGAAAGCTGAAGCCGCGTCCATGGGGACTAATAAGGCGGTAATACTATTGACTTGGTGATATGGCAGCATCCAGAAATGGTGCGACTATATCAACGAGTGCCGGCATGGCGCTGATGTTGTAATGCGTCAGCCCCGGCAGGATCGCAAGTTCATTGGCGGACCTTTGTGAACCGTCCTGACCTTCATCCCGCAGGCCTGGGATGCAATCACCCTCGGAGGCGTCGCCGTGTTGCTTGGTGCGGTGTCGATGGTGGCGAGTTGTCTACCGGCACACCGGGCAGCATCGCTGAATCCCACGGATGCACTGCGTACGGAATAGAACGCGGCACTCGTGTTAGTTCTGTCGCAGTGTTGCCTCCTTTCAACGACAACTAGAAAAGGAAAATCCGACCTCAGCGGCTAAAGCCGCACGTCCTTACAGTATTCATACGGGACGGCTGAAGCCGTCCCCTTAAGCAATGCATTCGCACCTGCGGTGCGAAGTGGTTGCGCTACGCGCAACGGAAGAATGGAGCTGAGCACGATCCGCCCTGTATTCGTTCGCGCGCAGCGCGATGTCGTGCTTAAGGGCACGGCTTTAGCTGTGCCGAGACAAAGGTGAAAGATATGGGGCTTTAGCCGCTGAGGTGCGATCTGTTGGTGAAGCAGATCCTCCTTCTTTTCTACGAAATAACAAACAGTTTTTATAATCGTAGCCGCGTCGTCGGATTAGTCCGCGACCGGATCTTTGCGCATTATTTCGGCAACTCCGACGCCGCCGACGCCTTTCGCGCAGCATTTCGCATCCCGAACTTCCTGCAGAATCTCTTCGGAGAGGGCGTGCTTTCGGCATCGTTTATCCCGGTGTACGCGCGCCTGAATGCGGAGGATCGGCACGAAGAAGCCTCCGAACTTGCGGAGGCTATCTTTTCTCTGTTGCTCTTCGTTGGAACGATCTTTGTCGTTGCCGGAGTCCTGATGACTCCGTGGCTGATCGACCTGATTGCGCCCGGTTTCCATGGTGAGAAACGGCTGCTGACCATTCATCTGGTACAGATCCTCTTTCCCGGCGCAGCGCTGCTGGTGCTCTCCGCCTGGTGCCTTGGCATTCTGAACAGTCATCGCCGGTTCCTGCTGTCGTACGCTGCTCCGGTCATGTGGAACGTTGCCCTGATCGCAACGCTGCTCTGGGGCGGCGGTCATCACTCCGAATCCCGCTTGGCCGTGCTCCTCGCGATTGGCTCGGTTGTCGGCAGCGCGTTGCAGTTCGCCGTGCAGCTGCCGACGGTGATCCGCTTGCTGATGCCGTTGCGTCTGCAGCTGAAGTTGGCGACGGTGCATGTTCGCACGGTTGTAAAGAACTTCTTGCCGGTTTTTCTCAGCCGCGGAGTCGTCCAGATCAGCGCCTATATCGACTCCTGGCTGGCCAGTTTTCTCGGCACCGGGGCCGTGGCAGCCCTGGGATATGCGCAGACGCTTTACACGCTGCCGGTCAGCTTGTTCGGAATGGCAGTGTCGGCGGCGGAGCTGCCGGCTATGTCCAGTGCTTTGGGCACGCAGGCTGAGATCGCGGAGGCTCTTCGCAATCGCCTGAAGCAGGGACTGCAACAGATTGCCTTCTTCGTCATACCGTCCGCGGTGGCGTTTGTTGTGCTGGGAGACGTCGTGGTGTCGACGATCTACCGCACCGGCCACTTTCAGGGCGGCGATGTCCTCTTTGTCTGGGCAATTCTGGCGGGTTCCGCGGTAGGTTTGCTCGCCTCTACTTCGGGACGCCTTTATTCCTCCGCCTTTTATGCCCTTCGGAACACGCGCACGCCGCTAAGGTTTGCGCTCGTCCGGGTGACGCTCACGCTTGCTCTTGGGTATCTTTGTGCGCTGAAATTGCCACCGCTGATTGGCATTGACCTGCGCTGGGGTAGCGCCGGCCTAACTCTCTCTGCCGGCATCGCCGGATGGCTGGAGTTCCTTTTACTGCGCCGGGCGCTGCACCGCCAGATCGGCGCCGTTCCCTCGTCCAGATCGCGTACCGCCAAGTTATGGCTGGTTGCGATTGTGGCTGCGGTTGCTGGCTGGGGACTTAAGCGGGTTTTACCGTTCCATGCGCCGCTGCTGGTTGGGCCGACTGTGCTGGTGACCTTCGGGGCGATTTACCTGGCGGTGACCCAGTGGATCGGTGTCGGCAATATGGGGGCGGTTAACCGGCTCATCAAGCGTCGCGGATAACTATTGAGCATTTTCCCTGCAGGTGCAGAGTAGGGCCTGCGCACCTATGGGCGTTTTCCGCAATGAAAACGCCGCTGCACCACTTTTCCGGAATACCCAGCTACAGGGAAAATGCTCTAATCAGTGAATGCCACCGCCGAGTCTGTTAAAAGGTCATTCGCTCATCGATGGTTCTCTGGGGCTTGAGCTCGATACGGTATCGCCTCATCCTGTTCACCAAGTACCCACCTACTTCTTCCGCATGATTGATCTCAATACGGGAGTCGAGATTGGGAGAATCAATCTGAGGGCAGGCTTTGGAGAGCACGTCGAACGGTATGCCGGGCACGTTGGCTATTTTGTCGAGCCTGCATATCGCGGTCATCGCTATGCAGCACGCGCCTTGCGTCTCTTAGTGCGCATCGCTCGTGGGTTGGGAATTGATCCTCTGTGGATCACCTGTGACCCGGACAATATTCCATCGCGCCGTACCTGTGAGCGTGCGGGAGCGAAGTTCATCGAGATCGTTGACGTTCCGGCCGATTGCGTTATTTATCAGAGTGGCCATACGAAAAAGTGCCGTTACCGGCTGGATCTGAGGGAAATGGGTAGGACTCGTCCCACGACACATCTCATACGGGATAACTGAAGGGCCTCATTGCGGCTGTCTTACTGGTGCGGGCTATCAGCGAAATTTTCGGTTCCGGGGCATATCGACAAATTTGCCTCGACTGCGGAATTAGAGAGCGGGCCTGCAGCCCTTTGTTTTTCTATGTCCCCGTAGACTTGGAGCGTTGCCCCAGGCTGGTATAGAGCGCGCCTTCAGCGCTTATCGGTTATGTTGCCCGGTGCCCCCCTCGCAACGCCAGGGTGGGTTAGGAATACCCCTAAATTCCTATCAAAAACTCAATCGGATTTGTCGATAAGCCCCATTTGCAAAGAA
>JAEKKE010000295.1 GCA_019510535.1 Acidobacteriota bacterium | reverse complement strand
CAGACCGGGGCCGCATATGCGGCTCCCGTCATCAGAATTGGTAGGGCCAGGGCAAAGAGAGACTTCGACATGCGGGTAAGACCACTTTCGGGAGGATTGGATGTTTCCGCAGGAAAGCCTACCGGTTTTGGTAGAGGAGAGTCAATAAGTGGCCGGACCAATTTTACCAAATGGGGTTGTAATACAGCGATGGGTTGCCTCGGCACTCATTGCTTGTCATTGAGTGCATTGGCGGTTTAGAGCATTTTCCCTGTTGTTGGGTAGCCCGAAAAGGGTGTGCAGCGGCGTTTTCATTGCGGAAAACGCCCATAGATGCCGAGGCCCTACTACACCTACAGGGAAAATGCTCTGGTGCTCCGTGGAGTTCGGGGGAGCTAACTTTGAGCTGCTTCATGCCCCTGGTCGCATCCCGTAGCATGCTCGAACGCCAGCCCCTGCCAGGTATGGTCACCGGCTTCTAATTTTCTACGGTTCTCTCTCGCGATCTTTCGGAATAGACGGAGAGCGCTCCGATCATCTATGCCGGATGTGTCCTGATCCAGATGCTCCTGCAAAAGCTCGCAGCGGAACGCGCGAACGGTAGGTGGGTCTGAGAGGGCGACATTCATTTCACCATTTCCGAAGAGTGAAAAGCGGTGCAGATTGCACGATCCGACAGTAGCCCATTCGTCGTCGACTAACATCAGTTTGGAGTGAACATAGACTGATTTGCGATTTCCGTCAGCGCCTACTCCCGCAATACCGGCCAACATAAAATTGGCGAAAATCCCGAACTTTACCAGAGGTTTAAGAAAAGCGGGCAGCTCTAGCTGAGTTTGCACAGTGACTTCTGGATCGGAAGGCACGAGTAAAACCACTTCGACGCCTCGCGTGAGAGCCCGATGCAGACAATCCACAATTTCGGGCACGTCGATCTGCTGATTTTCAATATAGATCGAGCGGCGTGCAGCGAGGATGGCGGCACAATACTGTTCGAAATTTGATCGCTCACCCGACGCGATATCATACGACGCTCCTTCCGGTGTTGCTCGTCCGTCAACATAACGTCCGGAATGCATCGTTCTTTGTATCTGCACAATCACCGCGCCGCGTTTAGCTGGAACACGATTTGGAAACTGCAAATTCACTTCGCAACCAGTTCCCCAGCGGCCTTGCTGGGACAATCTCTCACTTGCTTCGTTCCAGCGCTGTACAAAATTGTGATGGACGTCCACCACGGACGGACCTGCAAGCTCCAGGTAAACATCATGATTGTGCCCTTCACCGTCATGGCCAGGCGCGACCATAGAATGTGGATTGAGATTGATCCCGCCCACAAACGCCGTTTCATCCGCGGCGCCGGCATCGACAAGCCAGCTCTTCTGATGCTGGCAGAAACCTGGCTTGGCCCGATCCCAGCGGATCTTCACGCCAGATCGGCGGCGATAGAGGAAGTCGAGGTGCGTCGCGGACCCCCAGAACGCGTTTTGCCTGAGCCACGCCGTCTCCTCGTCCGGTCGCCAGAAGATGATCCGCACATCGATGCCTCGGGCAGCCGCACGATCAAGGACATCGAATGGGGTTCCGCGGTCGTCCGGCATCTCGCAGGCTTGCCACATGAAAGTCACCGTTACCCAGATGCTCCGTCGGGCTGTCTCGATCACTTCGCAAATGCGCCGGAATGCGGGTTCCCCGTCAATCAACGGCCGTACCAGATTCCCGGAGCGCGTTGGATATGAACCTGTTTGCACAAAGGGAATCGCGATGCTCGTCTCTGGCACAATATCCATGAAAACCTGAGCCTTTGATTGATCCCTTGTTCAGGTACGCTCAACCGCACCTTGTCAACAGGAAACTATTACCTGGCTGCTTTACGCATATTCCTTCAATACTCGTTCGAAGATGGTATCGACATTCGCAAGCTGACGTTCGAATGTAAATGCCAATGCGATCTTCTCCTGGGTCAGACGTTTGCTGACCTCAGGATCAGTGGCAATGCGTTCCTTGAAGGTTGGTCCCTCCCCTTCGCTGGCCCATGCGGCCATGGCGTGAGACTGAACCAGCTTGTACGCATCCTCGCGAAGCATGCCTGACTCGGCCAGATCCAGCAGGAGCTGGCCAGAAAAGACCAGTCCGCCCGTCAGCTCCAGGTTCTTCATCATGCGGTGTGGGTAGACCAGCAGCTTATCGATCAGGTTGGAAGTCTTGTCCAGGATGTAGTCGAGCGCGATGGTCGTATCAGGCAGAATGACGCGTTCGGCCGACGAGTGCGAGATATCCCGCTCGTGCCACAGGGCGACATTCTCCAGCGCTACCTGCGCATTGCCGCGGATCACACGTGCCAGGCCGCAGATGTTCTCGCAGGTGATGGGATTGCGCTTGTGCGGCATGGCGCTCGACCCCTTCTGCTTGGCGGAGAAGAATTCCTCCGCCTCGCGCACTTCGGTGCGCTGCAGATGACGGATATCAAGGGCGATCTTGTCCAGGGTGCTAGCGATAACGGCCAGCGTGGCGATATACGCGGCGTGACGGTCACGCTGCAGCACCTGGGTAGAGACGGAGGCAGACTGCAAGCCCAGAGAGGCGCAGATGCGCTCTTCATGCTCGGGCTTCAGGTGGCCGAAGCTGCCAACAGCGCCCGAAAGCTTGCCGACACGCATATCTTCCGCTGCCGCATCGAAGCGCTTGAGATTGCGATGCATCTCGGCGTACCACAGCAGCAACCGCAGGCCATACGTAGTCGGCTCAGCGTGGACACCGTGCGTACGGCCGATCATCGGCGTGTGCTTGAACTCAAGCGCGCGGCGCTTCAGCACCAGAATCAGCTTTAGGATGCCTTCACGAAGAATGGCATTCGCGGATGCCAGTTGCAGAGCCTGAGCGGTATCGACCACATCGGTCGAGGTCAGGCCGTAGTGCAGCCAGCGCGAAGCCGGGCCCACGTTCTCAGCGACGTTGGTGGTAAACGCAATGACATCATGGCGCGTATCCAGCTCGATCTCGCGAATGCGGTCGACATCGAACTTCGCCTTGGCACGCAGCTCAACGGCAGCCTCTTTGGGAACAATGCCATGCTCGGCCAGTACATCCGTGGCCGCCAGCTCCACCTTCAGCCAGGAGGCAAACTTATTCTCGTCAGACCAGATCTTGCCCATCTCCGGGCGGGTATAGCGCGCGATCATTCCGTGAATTCTCCCTGAAAACACTAGTTTACCGGAGAGCCAGTTGCCAGTTGCCCGCTTTATATCGTGATACGATATAAATATGAATGTGAATCGCCTTGAGCGTCTGGTCGAGTTCCGCCACACCCTGCGTGGCTTTCTCTTCTTCAGTGAGGAAGCCGCTGCGGAAGAGGGAATTCATGCCCAGCAATACCAGCTTATGCAGGTTGTCTTTGCGGCAACGGAGCCAACAATAGCCTACGTTGCCGAACGGATGTACCTGAAGCATAACTCTGCTGTGGAGCTGGTTGGCCGCGCCGTCGAAGAAGGACTGCTGCTTCGCAAGCGTGATCTGATTGATGCCCGCAGGGTTGTGTTAAAGCTTACGCCGCGCGGAGAGCGCATCCTCATGCGCCTTGTCGATAAGCATCTTTTGGAGCTGGATCGCGTTGGTCCGCAGATCAAGCTTGCCCTCGAAAAAGTTATGAGCAAATAAGCCTCGGACAGGAAGTGCCATCGCGAATGACGCTCCTC
>JAEKKE010000140.1 GCA_019510535.1 Acidobacteriota bacterium | reverse complement strand
GGGTAAACGGACTACGTCCCGGGCAGGCAGGAGGCTTCAGTGGATCAGATTGTGTAGGACGCTGCGCCAACAGCGAGGTAGCCAAAAGAAGAGGCAGAACGGTGCGGAATCGCATGCAGGGATTCTAATTCCCGCAGGTGCATTCATTTTCTTGCTGGACATACGGTGAGCCCTCTTCCTCGCAATAGAAAGGCGAAGAATAGTGCTTTCGGACGATCTCTTGGCGTCAGTGAAGCAGGTCCTTGGCTAATCACCCAGCGAACGCTCGGGATGACAGCAATTAAAGGCTCGGACGCAACGACTCCTTACTCGGCGTCGACGGAGTAGATATCGTTGATGACGTCCTTGTACTTATCGTTGATCACTCGCCGCTTGAGCTTCATGCTCGGCGTTAGTTCGCCCGACTCGGGCGTCCACTCATCGACAACCACGCGGTATTTCTTGATCTTCTCGAATGGCGCCAGAGTGCTGTTCACATCAGCAATTACGGCCTTGTAGAGCGACTGGGCCGTCGGGCTCTCCAGGGCTGCTTTGCGATCGGATGGCAGCTCGGTTCCCTGCTGCTTGGCCGCCAGCGCCAGGTTGGCAAAGTTCGGCGAGATGAGCGCCGATACGAACTTCCGTTTATCTCCCAACAGCGCTACATTGCCTACCAGATTCGATGCCTTCAGCTTGCCCTCAACAAACGACGGGGCAATGAATTTTCCGGCCGAAAGCTTGATCAGTTCCTTCTTGCGATCGGTGATAAAGATGAACCCGTCATCATCGCAATGGCCGATATCCCCGGTCTTGAAGAATCCGTCCTCGGTAAAGACCTCTTTGGTTGCCTCCGGCTTATTCCAGTAGCCCTGGAAGACCGACGGCCCCTTCACTTCCAGTTCACCATCGTCGGCGAATCGCACCACAATATTGGTAAGTGCCTTGCCAATAGAGCCAATGCGGTTGTAGGTGGGGTGGTTCAGTCCAATCACCGGAGATGTCTCCGTTAGACCATACCCCTCCAGAATCCTGATATTCGCTGCGGCAAACCAGTTGGCATTGTCCAGGCCAAGCGGAGCGCCACCTGAGATATACAGGCGTACACGTCCGCCGAAGGCATCCTTGATCTTCGAAAAAACCAGCTTGTTGGCGAGCTTCCAGAGAGGGCTTGCTGGTGTTTTCCCCGCCAGCACGGTCTCCCGATGCTTCTTCCCTTCGCCGATAGCCCAGGCAAAGATCTTCGCCTTCACCGGAGAGGCCAGCGACTTGGTCTCTGCCGAATGCCGGATGCGCTCAAAGACACGTGGCACGGCCACCAGGATCGTCGGCTTAACCGTCTGCATCGCAGGTGGCAATCGGTCCAGACGAGACACATAGGCCAGTACGCAGCCATTGGCGTACATCTCGTAATCGAGAATACGGGCGGTGATGTGCGAGAGAGGAAGGAAGCTGATACAGGAGTCGGACGGATTGAAGTCGATGAATTCGACCGTGTAGTTGATGTTCTGGGCGATGTTGTTGTGCGTCAGCATCACACCTTTCGGCTCACCTGTCGTACCTGAGGTGTAGACGATGGTGGCGAGGTCCTCAGGCTTTGCTTCGGCCAGTTTGGCGTCGAAAGCGGCATCGCGAGCCAGATCCTTCTCTGCATCGGCCAGCAGACTGCTGAAGCTCTCCGCTCCCGGAAACTCCCCCACATCCATTACGACGACTCGCTCAATGCCGGGCGTCTTGTTCTGAATCGAGGCCAGCTTCTCATACTGATCCTTCGACGAGACCACGACGATCCGCGCTCCGGAATCGTTGAGCATATAGGTGGTCTGCTCAGCGGTCAGCGTCGGGAACAACGGAACGCCGACTGCTCCAATCGCGAGCGCGGCAAAGTCCGTCACCGCCCACTCCCAGCGGTTTTCGCTGATGAGAGCCACTCGGTCGCCCTTCTTGATGCCCCACGATTCGAGCGCCTTCGCAAAGGCGAGTACGCGGGCATAGAGCTGGGCGGAGCTGATAGGGTGCCACGAATGATCGGCTGCCTGGGTAAGAACAACCGTGGTGTCGCCCTTGGAGGCGGCGCGGAGGAAGAGGTCGTTTAGGGTACGGAGGTCGAGGATCATCGCCGAATGAATGATACAGAAGACAGGTTTCAGGAATTCGTCATCCCGGCCGAATCCTCTCAATTTCAGCGAATCTGGAATCCGGCGCGATACCTCTCGGTCCTGGAAGTTCCTACCCGCCTCGTAGTATCTCCACCGGCTTAATTCGCGGGGCGCGGCGTATCGCGGGCACAGCCGCCAATGCGACAGCAATCAGAATCGGCGCCAGGGGAACTCACAACATCCCCGGCTTGATCGCCTGTACCTTGCCGCGCCTAATCCCGATGCCGGCTATCGTTCCAGTTGCAATGGTCAAGACAAAGAGGGGCAAGGCATAGCCTTGCCCCTCTTGTCTTGCTGCACTAATTTGTGCCGCAGCCCGAGCTTCCGGGGAGATCGACGGTCTTCTTCGCGACGACTGCTCCTGGAGGAAGCCAGAACTCTACGCCTCCGCCTGGTTGGTCGAAGGCCGGAGCGACGACTCCCATATATGCGATGATTCCGCTTCGCACATTATCGGCATACGCAAGACAGGAAGGTTCATTCGGAAGTGCAAGCTTCTGCCGGATCGACGCGGCATCGAGCAGTTTTCCATTGTTGGTAACTGTGGACAGAGTCGTCCACCAGGATCCATTCCGTGCCGACACAGCCTTTCCGGAGACGCGCACGAGTCCTGTTGCGCCGTGGAAAGACTGATTGAACTTGTCCTCGGTCAGGAAGGTCACGACCTCCGTACCCGGCAGGAATGCGGGATACAGGACGCCATCCATCTCTCCGTTGAGCCGCCGTGCCGAAACAAGCTCGATTCTGGTGACACCGCTGGTCAGCAATTGATCGTAGAGAGGACAGACGGGCGAACTGAAGTCGGTCGATCCCGGAGTCGAAATGGAGGGATCCGAGAGGCATCCCGGAATTGCCGGCCACGCCCATCCTGTCTGAGCTGCCGGCGTCTGCGTTGCTGCGTTAACTTGAGCGGGGGGTAGGCTGCCCATCCAACCAGCAGAAATGAGCGTGAAAAAAGCAGTGAACAGAACTCGCATCCTGAATATCTCCTCAGCGTCGGAAGCATTGTGACTGTTTGCTGTTAATGGACGTAGAACGTGCGTCCACATCAGATTTTGGACTGCGATGGCGACTGTATCACGTCCACGGATGCAGTCCAACGAAATTCCTCTACCCCACCCTCACTCACTTCTGAGAGCCACCATCGGATCCACACCGGCCGCACGACGAGCAGGAATCAGCGACGCCAGCAGTGCTGCCAGGGCGAGCAGGACAACCGCTGCCGTGATCATTATCGGGTCCCACGGCTTTACGCCGAAGAGCTGGTCGGTCATCAGCTTCCCTGCTCCAATGGCCGCTGGGATACCGAGTGCCAATCCCACTGCGATCTGTAAAAAGGCATTGTGCAGCACCATGCGCACCACATCTCCGCGGTTTGCGCCCAATGCCATCCGCACACCGATCTCACTCGTCCGTTGCTCCACCATATAGGCCATCACGCCATACAGGCCCACGGCCGCCAACGTGAGACCGAGGACGCCGAAGAGCGTGGTGAGGGTCGCGATCATGTTCTCCTGCTGGAAGTCGGCACTCACGACCTTCTTGTACGGATCGACACCGTAGAGCACCAGATCAGGATCGATACTGACCAGCGCCTTACGCACCTGCTCTTCCATTCCCGAAGGAGCATTTGGAGCCCAGATCACGATGTTATAGAGATAGTGCGACCAAGTTTCGCCGGCTGTGAACGCTGCATCGTCGTACTGCACCGTCTGCGTCTCAGGCACCCAGAACATCGGACGTACCGGATCCTTGTAGTCGTAGGTCATATAGCGCATGTCGCGAACAACGCCCACGATCTCAAACGTTCCCGCATACTTGATCTTGTCGATACCGAAGTGCTGGCCGAGGGGATTCTGGTTCTTGAAGAACCGCTTGGCAAATGCTTCGTTGATCACGGCAACCTTACGTGTCGTCGATGTATCTTCTTCACCGATTGGGCGGCCGAGAACCATCTGCGCGCCAATCGTCTCAAAGAATCCAGGCATGACGCGGGACCAGCCCGCCCCCGTGTCTTCTTTCGGCGCGGGTTCCGGCCTGCCCTGAACACGAATGCCGTCATTCCAGCTATCGCCCGTCATTGGAGCGTAGAGAGCCGGCGCCGCCATACGTACGCCAGGAATCTGCATCAGCCGGTAGTCGATCTTTCGGAACATCGGCTCCAATTGCTCGGGCTTGTAGTTGCCCAGCATCGGGTTGATCCACGCGATATACCGGTTCTCTGTCTCAAACCCGAAGTTCTGGTGTTCAAGATTTCGCAGGCTTCGCCCCAGCAAAGCCGCCGTAGAAAGCAGCACCAGGGACATCGCAGCCTGACCAATCACCAATGACTTCTGCGTCCAGGAGCTTCTTCCACCCACGGAACGATTCGCTCCGCGCAGTGCGTCTACAGGGTTGGCGTGTGAGGTCATCCACGCAGGTGCGATGCCGAAGAGGATTCCCGTCAGTACGGAGATACCCAGCGTAAATAACAGCGCCGGAATCGACGGGGTCGCACTGATGGGCACGAAGTTGTTGGAGTTTCCACGCTCCAGAGCCAGATACAGAATCAGCCTGGTGCCGGCATAGGCTACAGCAACGCCAGAGATACCTCCAATCAAAGCCAGAGTAACGGCCTCGACCATCGCTCTGCGTACCAGGCGCCGCCGGGATGCTCCCAACGCCGTCCGGATGGAGGTCTGTGCTCTGTCTTTCAGGCCGCGGGCCAACATCAGATTTGCCAGGTTCCCACAAGCAACCAACAGGACACACCCGGCCGCGATCAGCAGCAGCCTCAACCCAGCCTTGTACTGATCCCGCATGGCAGCGACTCCCGACCCGCCAGGGATCAGGTGCAGCGTCTGTTGCTGCCAAAGCTGTTTTTCGCCAGGCTCCATATCGGGTACATGACTTGCCAGCCAGTCATGAAACTCCACGCGCAGCTTCGCTTCGAGCGTCCTCGAATCAACACCGGGGCGAACTCTTCCTATCAGATCTAGGAAGCTGCCATTGGGCCGTTTCAACCGCGACGTGGCGCCGTCGATCATGATCTCAGTCGTCAAAGGAAGCCAGAAGTCCGGCATGCCTCCGCCGGCAAGCTTGGCGCCATAAAATCCGGGTGGGGCCACGCCAATCACAGTGAAGGGGTGGCCGTTGATCTGATAGCTGGCGCCAACCACCGATGGGTCGGAACCATACTTCTCTTGCCAGACGTGATAGCTCATTACCGCGACAGGCGAAGCGGACTCCTGGTCATCCGCGTCTGTCATCAGGCGACCGATCCATGGCTGCACGCCGAGAGTGTGGAAGAAGTTCCCGGAGACGTATTCTCCGTTGCGTGTATCCGCCTGTGCCTGGGAGCCGGCTCTGCGCACGCCGAGCGCGGCATTCCCGGCCTGCAGCGCTGCAAGATCGCTGAACTCCGGCGTATGCGCGCGAAAGTTCTTGTATGCCTCCCAGGAGAAGAGAGAGAAATCCCCATCGCTGCCCTGCGTATATCCGCCCCAGTTGCAGCAGCGGATCTTATCGCCGATCCTCCAGAGCTCTTCCGGCTTGGCAACCGGCAGCGACTTCAACATGACCTGGTGCACCAGGGTGAAGATTGCGGTGGTCGCACCGATTCCAAGGGCCAGGGTCACCACGGCCGTCACCGCAAATGCGGGTGCCTTTTTTAACTGCCGAAACGCGTCCCGCAGGTCTGCCAGCATCATCCCCTCCAAAACCGCTTAGGAGTCTCTAAAGTCTCTTTGCAGTGGCTATACGGAAGGAATTGCCTTCCGGTTCCCTTGAACCAGACAAAGAAGCCGGCTGATGACGAAGGCATTTCAACGGTGCTATATCACTGAGAAAACAGAACGGCCCACGACGAATCCAACGGCATCCAGCGTGGCTCTGAAAACCACGTCGTCGGCATATCCGGGATATGCGCCATGCCATGCCCTTGGGCGCAGAGCAGTTCGGTGCCATACCAGTTTAGGAAGGCGGCGGAGGGCTGCCCAACTCGCGCCGGATGTCCCAGCTTCCGCAGACAGCATGGGCAGCGATGCCGGTTGCTGCGCAGTGTCAGCCGTATCGTTGGCAGTAACAGCAGGAAGGCTGCAAACGCCTGGACCCCAGTTGCATCTTCCGGCCGCGAAAAAGTCATGCTCATCGCAATCGCCAGTGAACCGAGGTAGGCGGAGGCAAGCAAGAGAAGGACCTGTACGCCTACGAATATTGCCGGGCGCCAGCGCAGGCGCATGGGCATCCGCAGGCCATTTCCACGCGCGAGAGGACGAGTTCCGGCCAAGGCGAATAGCAGAATCACACACGCAAACAGAAAAGCCCTGCCCGGCATGAGGACACGCTCTTCCAGCGGCGTAACGTGAATACGCAGAGCAGGCAGCCTGCTCTGCGTCACAGAAAAGCCCCAATTGATATCGGGAGCTCCAGGGGCCACGGCACCTAACACACGCCCATGCATACCGGCGGGTAGCCGATCTGCCAGAACAATCGCCTCCGGATCATCCCATAACTGCAGCGTCGTGCGTGGAAGCATTCCCTGGACGCGCATCATTTTCGCACCGAGACGCACCTGTGACGGATACCCTAGCCGTTTCGCAGCGGCATAACTTAGATACATTCCATCCGCGGCAGACCCGCCCAGCCCTAGCATCCGGATCAGATTGGATGAGGCGGTCGCGACACGAAGGTGCTCACCGTTCACATACCGTTTCTGGACCACATAGAACGCAAACTCGTCGAAGAGCGACTGCCGCCGCCGCGTCCATTCGGCGTACGTCGCGTAGGAGATTGTGGGATGCTCCGCATCCTTCAGCAGGACAATGGATGATGGGGCGTTATAACTCCGGCTCAACAAGACATCCCGGGAGCCTGGGACATAGACGGCAGCGCACGCCATGATCAGGAACATCGCCAATGGAAAAGCAAGAGGCTGAATCCAGGATTGCGTCCAGATGCGGGATTGCAGCCAGGGCAGCGTCAAGGACCAGCCTGCCGGTGATTCCTTTTCGGTCAGCGCGCGCAGTTCCCGGGCGTCGGCCACGGCCCCGCGGAGCAAATGAAGAGCCGGAACCCACCCGGACTCACTCCGTACATGCCATAGCTCGGCATTCCATTCGGATAACCACGTGTATCTCTGCTGGACGGGCAGCAAGAGAGAAAGCAATCGCAGGTAGGCATTCATACGCGCTCCTTCTCCTCTGCCGGCGCAGTGAGTGCTGCCAGCAATGGATAGCGGCTGCGCGAAGCCTCCAGAACGGGACGCGCGGCCGCGGTCGTCTTGTAATACTTGCGAGGCGGGCGCTGCTCTTTTTCGGCAATCGCCTCCGCTTCCCACTGTGACCGGATCAGCCCCTCCGCTTCAAGCCGCCGCAACGCCGGGTACACGGTACCCGACGGCAACCCAGTGCTTTCCATGATGGAGAAGCCATACCGATAGCCGACGGCAATCGCATGCAGAATCAGGGCGGCGGTGTGCGAAAGCTTTCCGGTCTCGGCCATGCGCAAAAGAATACCTATGTAGCGATCTACTTGACAAGAGGGTAGGCTACCCCTTACATGTTATGCAGTTTGCTACATAGGGGTGTCGACATGCTTGAGGTCAGAAATCTGACGAAGATCTACCGGGGCCTTCCCGCGATTGAATCCATCAATTTCACCATCCGCCCGGGCGAGGTGGTCGGTTATCTCGGCCCCAACGGCTCTGGCAAGTCCACCACCGTAAAGATCATTACGGGCCTGGTACAGCCAACGGAAGGCGGCGTCTTCTTCCAGGGCGGAAATATTCGGCATCAGTTGGAGCGATACCGGGCCACGCTTGGATATGTCCCCGAAGAGGCACATGTCTACACACACCTGACCGGTCTTGAGTATCTGCAGCTTGTTGGCCGGCTGCGCGGGATGCCCGAATCCCTGATTGATGCCCGCGCCCATGTGCTGTTGCGTCTATGGGGGCTCGAAAGTTGGCGTCACAGCCCGATTGCGCTCTACTCCAAGGGGATGAAACAGCGCATCCTGCTCTCCGCCGCCCTGCTGCATAACCCGTCACTTCTTGTCTTTGATGAGCCCCTCAGCGGCCTCGACGTCGTCTCTGCCCGCATCTTCAAAGACCTGCTTGAGGAACTTGCAGCACGCGGCAAGGCGATCCTGTACATCTCTCACGTGCTGGAAGTCGTGGAGCAGGTCTGCAGCCGCGTGATTGTCCTTGGAAAAGGCAAAGTCATCGCAGACGAAACACCCGCCGGCCTGAAACTTGCCATGCAGCGCGGATCGCTCGAAGAGGTCTTCGCCGAACTCGTGCGCCAGCACGATACCCGCACCACAGCACGCGAACTCGCGGAGGCTATCGCCCATGCCTGAGAGCACAGTTCTCGATCTACGCCACGATCCGGTTTCGCCCACAGCACGTATGCCTGGCAGGCTGGAGATTCTCATCCGCCATCTTCTCGGCCGCCTTTGCCAGAACGAGATGCTTTCGACCGATGGCGACATGAGCCGCGCACTGCAAACCGCGTGGGCGATGGCGCTGCCGCAACTCTTTGCCACGCTGATGAGCTTCCCTGTCTATCACCAGCCCCACGGCGCACCTGCGCGGGGTTACTGGCCACAGGCAGGCGATCACTACTTTTTCATCACCTATGCCCTCTTCGTCATGGGAGCGGTTGCTGTCTACAGTTGGGATGTTCTTTTTCCCGATGCAATCGATGTTTTCGTGCTCGTCCCCCTACCTCTTCCCGCGCGGCAACTACTCAGCTCCCGCATCGTTGCGGTCGCCATCTTCCTCGCCGCGGCACTGGCCGGCACCAATGCGCTCGGCATCGTCTTCTTTCCGCTTGCAGCCGATCAACCGCATATCGGATATCACATCCTCGCGCATTTCACTTCCGTGCTCCTTGCTGGAACATTTGCCTGCACGCTCGTGCTGTCGATTCAGGGAATCTTGCTCACGCTCATTTCAGAACGTCTCTTCCAAAAGATCACGCCCATGCTGCAGATACTCGGCATGTTGATGCTCTTTAGCCTGCTGTCGATCCTTCCGTTGGTGGTGGGCGCCTTGCAGCCGCTCCTGACCAGTTCGGCTCGGTGGCCCCTATGGTTTCCGCCCTTCTGGTTCCTGGGGATCTATCAGCGCATCATGTATGGATCGGCTCCGCCGTTCGATCTGCTGGCCACGCGCGGCGTGATGGCAACTTTCATCACTGCGACCATCACCTGCATTACGTACCCTATCGCATATCGGCGCAAGGTCCGTCTTGTCATGGAGGGTTCCGTCGCGACGACACAACGCAGGGGACTCTTCAAAGTTGCCGCTGACGCCATCATTCCTTTTGTGATCCGGAACGCCATACAGCGGGGCATCTACCGGTTCATTGGGCAGACACTGTGGCGCTCGCGCCGTCCAAGAGCGATGATCGCCATCTTTCTGAGCATCGGGATTGCACTAGCTCTCTCGAATCTCATCACGATCGCGCCCTCCGGCATCCACTTCCGTTCCGATGGGGCACTTGTCTCAATCGCCATCATCGCATTCTGGCTGACCTTCGGCCTGCGCGCGGCGTTCGCATCTCCTGTCGATCTGCGGGGAAGCTGGCTCTTCCGTTCCATCCTGGGCCGCGAGAAGTCTCTCGTACTTGACGTCCAGAAATACTGGACGGTCTATGCCGTCATGCTTACCTCGGCAGTGCTCGCGATTGCTTTCGCTTTTACCCGGGCCTTCTCTATGGCGCAGCTCTTGTTAGCAGTCGTTCTCTGCACGGTTGTCGCTATTGTTACGACTGATTTCTATGGCCGCCATGCCAGTGCGATCCCTTTTACGCAGGCTATGAAAACAACACAGCATGAGCGTCCGCTTGCCGCCGCCCGCTATCTACTGGTCTTTCCCTTTCTCATGACGCTGGAGGTGCACTGGATGCAGATTGGCCTGGCTTGGCTTACCTTTCTTCTACTCGCGATGTACATCCTTCATCGATACCTCATACGAGCAGCCGAGAACTGGCGAGCGAATGACTTTGACGGAAATCTTGACGACAGCGATCCCGACGAGTTCCTTACGAGCCTTGGGCTTCGCGAATAGTTTCAAGCGGTGGAAGGATGCGAGACGCGCTCGCATCCTTCCATATCGCAATTACACGTCTTACAGAACTCGCATCTCCGCCGTTAGTTTGATGGTCTTACCCGGAATAACGAAGATGTCTCGTTTGTACGACTCTCTTCCAAAAGCACGAAGCTCGACGGTGTAGTTGCCGGGAAGCATCGTCATGGTCTTCAGCTTGCTCACCGTGCCCGCATAGCTTCCATTGATAAACACTTCGGCATCCTTTACGGATGTATCTAATTTCACGGTGCCTGCCGTCGGGTTTACCCCTTCCCCATAATAGGAATAGAAGCCGTAATACGGATCGTACCAACCCCAGGGGCCGACGCGTCCGCCATAAACGACACCCACCCTCGGCCCAACAAACCTCCCAGGAGGTGCTGCAAGGACGGGAGTTGCAAGAGCAATGAGGGAGATCGCGAATAGGAAGAAACGTTTCATGGATACCGCCTTTCATCACCGAACCGAAGTTCGGTTATAGGAGTAGACGAGGCTCCAGAAGCGCAAAGGTTACTTCCTCGCGGTATAGCGAAGTGATACTGACACCACTGAGACATTTCGATGATTTCATGGTCTCGCATGGGCTATTGCATGTCTGATCCGGGCGTAACGATTGCTCAGCGTCGCCGTATGCTACCTATGCGGGTGGCACAAACTAGGCATCGGGCTCGTGAACATAACGATGGCGCAATGATGCTGTCGCACTAACGAGCGAGGCTCTCCAGTGACAGAGACCCTCGCTCGTTGATCGTGGCCGGTAGATACTTTTGCTCTGGGTGGCATGT
Organism: Acidobacteriota bacterium; assembly: GCA_019510535.1. GTDB lineage: Bacteria > Acidobacteriota > Terriglobia > Terriglobales > Acidobacteriaceae > Terriglobus. The sequence goes on along the minus strand of JAEKKE010000140.1, from coordinate 1,948 downwards.
CGGGTCGGAGCGAAGAGCATTTGCTATCCGAAACATTGAAAGCAGGTCCTTCGCTAATCACCCCAGCGAACAAGTTCGCTGGGGACCCCGAACGCTCAGGATGACACCGTTTTGATACGAACTCCAGAGGCACTGTTCTAAAAGTGAATGCCTGCTCCAAAACTCAGGCGGAAGTTGTTCTGCACGTTATCCGCGCCATTGGGCAGTGTGGAATGCACCCAGCCAAGTTGTAGCGCACGTACATCAATGTGGTGATCCAAACGGATATCGAGCCCGCCATCGATCAACATAGAAAAGCTGGTGGCTCGATAGTTCGTTCCCGTCGCAGTTGGAAAGGCACTATTCGAGCCATGCACAAATCCAAACAAAGCTTCACCGAAGGAAGAGCACTTTGATTTTGGATGCCAGCGATACCGTGGGCCAAAGGTCAACGCAGTAGTTGTCAGTGAGGCTCCACTGGAGCCGATAGAACCCGCGTGGCCAACGCTCAGATCTGTTGCCGGACCAAAGCCTCTCCATAGATTCGTGCCGTAGCTAACTGAACCACCCTGCTTCCAGAAGCTCTGTCCCGAGCTCGTGCGCAGCGCTCTCTCAGTGGTGTAAGTGACAACGATATCGGTTCGAGCGGGTTGCAAACTCTGCTGCTGCGCAGACACCATCATCGTGGAGGCAAGAGCTGCAAAAGTAAGAAGCGTACGAGATCGTCTCATCACAAGATAACTTTCAACTCCTTACTGCACCGTCAATGCGACAGTGGAGGAATGTTGCAGGGTGGTTCCATTCGGACCATTTGCGGTTCCGGTAATAGTGACGGAATACGTTTGCGCATTCTGTCCAAAATATCCGGTGCCCGTGCCGCATCCAGTCAATCCGCCCACGACCGCCAGGCTCAGGCAAAGTACTACGATCAATACTCCGGGCTTCCATCTGCGGACCGTGCGCCGTAGACGTGAGGAGAACGGCAGCAGGAGGAGCGCCAGTACCGCAGCGCCGCCTCCAGTGCTCCTAACCGGATAAGCCATCGCAGTGGTAGCCGCCGTCTGAATCGTCAGCGTAAAGCTGGCGCTGCCCGAACCCAGCGAGAGAGTCGATGGTGAGAAGGTGGCCGTCGCTCCCGCCGGCAAGCCTGAGGCGGACAGCGTCACAGGGAAATTGAAAGAACCGTTGAGCGGAGAGGCGGCAAGGTTATAGGTCACGGAGTTTCCGGGAACCACGGTCTGTGTTGCGCCTCCCGTTGAATTCAGCGAGAAACTGAAATCACTCGCCTGCTGTACAAGCGCCGAAGAAACACTCGCGTTGAAGTTCGCGTCTCCACTATAGGCAACCGTCAAGCTGTGAGAGCCCGCCGTTAGAGAGGAAATCGTAATTGACGCAACGCCCGAACTCAGGGCCTGAGCGGTTCCAAGAATTGCCGTCCCATCCAGGAAGGTGACCGTACCTGTGGGCTGTCCTGAAGTTGTCGTAGCTACCGTAGCTCTCAGCGTCACGGGAGAACCGACCAGCGTATTAGGAACACTGGATATCAAACTGGTGAGTGAAGCGGCCTTCGAGATGGTGATACCGCCCGTTACAGATGACAACGTGTAGTTCGCGGAGGCACTGCCTGCGCGAGCGCCTGTCACCGCATATGATCCCGGAGAAGATGTGGAGGTGGCGCCCGTGCTGAACGCCACTTGTACATTGCCGCTATCCTGTGCAAGCACACCAGAGAGCGATCCTGTAATTGCCGGAATTGTTTGACCGTACTGTACTGAGATGGGCGTAATCGAAGCGGTAATCGCCAAAGGACTAACCGCTACTACCATGACGCCGCTCACCGCGGCTGGATTCGTACCGTCACCTGCGTAGGAAGCACTGAGGTTATGGGTGCCGACTTTGAGCGAACCGAGGTTCAAGGCAGCGACGCCACTGGATAGAGTCGCCGTCGAGACAGGCGAACCAGAGTCAT
>JAEKKE010000155.1 GCA_019510535.1 Acidobacteriota bacterium | reverse complement strand
CGCCGAGGGCGTCAACACCTACCGGGGACACTGCACCTACGGCGCGGTCGCAAAGGATCAAAGCCGCGATTACACCCCGATCTCCTCGCTGATTCAGTAGGTCCGGTTAAGAACATACGGCGCCGCGCGCTTTTGCCCGGCGCCGTTCTGTTTCGCTTCTCTATCAACTGGCAATCACCTCCACTTCGATGCTCCACACCGGCATCGCATAATTCATTGATAAAAAAGCACTTATGTCGGAATCAGCACCCGACAGAGAGGGGTTTCCAGCTCTTGAGGCCTATCGCCGAATTCTTACCGTAAACTGAGCAACCCGCGGGTCAGTCGTCGTACTGGTAATGCTGCCGAAGGCCGACGTCCCAAACGATCCGCTCGGCTGCGAGAACGCAGGGGTGTTCGTCACATTGAACAGCTCCGCGCGAAACTCAACATCCGTTTTCTCTCCGACAGCAGTGTGTTTCACCATCGCCAGATCGGCATCGCGATAGGCCGGTCCGCGCGCCGGGTTCCGCGAGGCGTTGCCGAACGTGAACTGCGGCGCCGTCTGGAACGCGTCGGTATTGAAGAAGCGTTGTGGTGTGCGCTGGTCCGGGGGCAGCGAAGGCGACGCCACCATATTCGGCCGCTGCAGCACGATGCCTGCAAACGAATTGTTATTCGTCGCCTGCGTGACTGTGACGGGCATGCCGCTCTGCATCGTGCCAATAATGTTCACCGTCCATCCGCCCAGCAGAGCCGTAGCTGCTCGGTGTCCGCGGAACTTCGGCAGGTCATAGACCACGCTGGCTGTCAGCACATTCGGCATATCGCCGCTCGATGAATCACGCTCCAGATAAGGACGGAAGGTATCTGCGGCGATCAGTGACGAGCTGTTGGGCGAAGACAACACCGTCGAGGAAAACACTGACGACGCATCGTCGATCAGCTTGGAGTGCGCATAGCTCACCAGCAGATACAAGCCACTCGAGAGCCGCTGCTCCAGTCTTGCCTGCAACGCGTTGTAGTTGCTGGTGCCGGAGTTGTTTCGATACGTCGCCACATTCTGGAAGCGGGGATACGGCTTCAGCAACTGTGCGGCGGCAATGGTGGGTGTGTTGAGCGTTGAGCCGGCGGGCAACTGTCCGTAATAGGGATTGGTGACACGGGCGGTCAGCGCCGAACCCTGGGCAAGTTGAGCAGCCGTGAGCTGATTCAGGTTTGAGTCCGGAATGCCGACGTGCACGATGTGCGATCCAACGTAGGCCAGCTCCAACGACATGTTCTTGGTAATGGCACGCTGGACTGCGAGATTCCACTGTTCAACGTATCCCGATCCTGCTTTACGGTTTGCGGTGTAGACGCTTTGTCCCAGACCGGCATCCGGCGTCAGCGGAATCGACGAGACCGTCGGCCCGCTGCTCAACTTGAATGGAGCCACGTAGCCATCCTGCGTGCGCTGTTGCACGTTCTGGATGAAGGGATACTGCGGCGTCGTAAACGGCGTCGTAATACCGCTTTGGTCGATAAAGACGATGCCGAAGCCGCTGCGCAGGACGGTCTTTGAATCGACCGCGTAGGCCAGACCGACACGCGGTGCGACATTGGCCCAGTGCAACTGGCGTGCAGTGCGGGGGTTGCCATTCACGCCCAGATAGTCGAGCTGCTGCGTCGCCAGATTGAAGACGGCTCCCGGGTTATGCGTATCGGTCGATGGCATGTGCAATGTCCAGCGCGCGCCCAGGTTCAGCGTCAGACGAGGCGTGACACGCCAGTCGTCCTGCAGGAAGAACTCGTGGACGTAATCGCGTGGGCGAATCGTCTTCGTCTGCAGATCGATGGAGAAGGTATCCACCTGCCCCAGCAGGAAGCTGGCGAAGGCATTGCCTCCGCTGGCGCCGCTGGTCCCGGTGGTATTCGTGCCGGTCGTTGTAAAGGCGAAGGAACCCGTCGGGTTCGGAGGGGAGATAGCGTTCAACTCATACCGGCGCAGATCGCCACCGGCTTTAAGAGAGTGGCCGCCGTGGGTCCACACCAACATGTCGATCAGTTCGCTAACGGAGGTCTGATACCGCGCCGAGGCGCTGGCGTTGGCGCCGAGTTGTTGGAGTCCGGTGAAGGTGAAGAGGGGCAGCGTATTGTTGAACGCCGCGTTGACCGGAATGCCGGGAATCCCCAGATCGCCCGATGGCGAGTTGGCGAGCGATACGCCGATCTGCGAGTTGCCGCGGCGCGTATATCCCAGCCGGAAATTATTCAGCACACGCGGTGAGAAGAGATGAGTCTCATTCAGTACCACCTGCTGTCCCAGAACATCCGTGAGGCCGGAGACATTGCCGGTTCCAAGCACCGAACCTGAAATCGAGCCCGAGCCATCCGCAAACGGCGTCACTGGCCGCTCAACCTCGTGGTAGTAGGTGTAACGCGCAAAGCCGCTGTCCTTTGAGCTAAAAGCTCCATCCAGGCGAATGTCGAACTGGTTCTGATGGTCGTCATCCGGAGCCGTACGAGTGTAGTTATTCGCTGAGCCGCTGCTGGTCGGCGTGGGAATACGGCTGACCAGCCGCTGCGCCACCGGATCGAAAGCTGAGGAGATCACGTCGTTCGTAAACTCCTTGCGCTGCACCTGGCCGTTCACGATGTTCGTCGACGATGGATCGTAGATCTTCGCCACACCAGTAAAGATGCCCTGCCGCATCGCCGCCGTCGGCACGGTGGAGATGCGGGTGACGCCGATGCGCTGCTTGATCCCCTGGTAGTCCGTGAAGAAGAAGAGACGGTCGCGCTTGATCGGTCCGCTCAGGGTTGCGCCAAACAGATTGCGGCGATACTGCGGCTTGCGGGCCGTAGAGGAGGCGAAATAGTTGCGCCCATTCAGCGCCTCATGACGAAAGAACTCGAAGATGCTGCCATGAAAGGCATTGGCACCGCTGCGTGTAGCAACGTTCACCACACCGCCGTTAAAACGGCCGAATTCAGCAGGAACGGTGTTCGCCGCAACCGTAAATTCGGCGATGCTGTCGAGGATGGGAAAGAAGGCGACCTGTCCGGGCTCCGGCTGGAGGGCGGAGACGCCGTCGTACAGATACTCATTCGTACGCGGGCGACCGCCGTTGATACGCGGCAGCACCGTGCCCGGCGGTAGCTCCACCCCGGGAGCCATCTGGGTTAACTGGATAAAGTTCCGTGAGTTCAGCGGAAGCGCCACAATGGCGTGACTGGGAATCGTTGTCGCGATATCGCTGGTCGATGCCTGCAGTAGCGGAGCATCCTCATTCACCGTGACCGACTCCCCTGCGCCACCAGCCTTCAGTTGCAGTTCCAAAGTCACGGTCTGTCCGGTAGTGACCGTGACACCGCTACGCTCCAGGCGGGCGAATCCTGTCTGCGCCACAGCAAGGCTGTAGCTCCCGGAGGTGAGTTGCGTAAACGAGAACTCGCCCGATGATCCCGCCGTGGTCTCCCGTGCAATCGCGGTCGCGGTCTGCGTGAGCGTGACCCTTGCCCCCGCCACTGCGGCCCCGCTTGCATCCACAAGACGTCCTTTCAGTTCACCAAGAACCTGCCCGTCTGCTGGAATGACAGGCTGAATAGCAACCTTCAAGGGTCGCAACCCATTTTTTGTCATTTCGCAGCGACCGCAGGGAGCGGAGAAATCTGCTTCTCTACCCCCAAACTTTCTACAAACGCCCTAATCCAACCGTTCGATCATCACATCGGTCGACTTCACCAGGGCTGCCGCCGTCTGTCCCTTCTTCAGGCCGAGCTCGCGTGCCGCATCTGCGGTAATAATGCTGTTGATCCGCTGCTCGCCGATCGCCAGAACCACCTGCGCCAGCAGACCCTCGATCCGGACACTGACGACCTTCCCGACGATCTGGTTCCGTCCCGAAACCCGCCGGTACCGCTCGCGCGACTCCTCCTGCGGCCGTTTCCGGTCCTCGGCAAGGTATGGTTTCAGCGCCGCCTCCGGAATACGGTGATGCCCTCCGGGTGTCGTCACCGTCTTCAACTTGCCGCTCAGAATCCACTGTTTGATCGTCGGATAACTGATGCCGAGCATCCGAGCCGCTTCCCGCGCACTGAACATTGCCACCGTCGCCATACAGCATTCTGTACCATAATCTTCACGGACCGCATGAGCCCTGCCACGCCAACGCGTAAGGCCCTCACCATCGTTCTCGGGGTGTGCCTGCTGGTCTTGTTTCTCACCCTGGCGGCCCTTAACGCCTTCAAACTCGACTTCCTGGACCCATCTTCCACGCCGCAGATCTTTCTCTTTACGGCACTGTCGACCATCGCCTTCCTGCTCTTCGTAGTGGTCCTGATCCTGCTGACGCGCAATCTGCTGAAGCTTTATGCGGAGCACCGTTCGCGTCTTCTCGGTTCCCGGCTTCGGGCACGCATGGTCTGGGGCGCCGTCATTCTGTCGCTGCTGCCCATCGCCTTCATGTTCGCCTTCAGCTACCTGTTGATGAATCGTGCGGTCGAGCGCTGGTTCTCACAGCCGGTGACGCAGCTCCGCGATGACTCCAACTCCCTCGCCGTGGAACTGTCCCGCTATGCCGCTGCTAACGCACGTGCCGAGGCCCAGGCCATAGCCACCTCCCTCCCCGGCAACAACAAGGACCTGCTCAAAAAGCTGCAGGAACACGAGATCACCCTGCAGGGCGGTTTCGCCGCCGTCTATCGCAACAACACCCTGGTCGCCGCCATCCATCTGCCGCAGGAGCAGAATGGGCACGTCGTCATCAAACAGCTTCTTCCAGAAGGCAGCGCTGCAGCGGAGACTTCCGCATCGCTTACGGATCTACTCCAGACGGCGCTTCGTTCTGACGACGCGCTCTACTCCGTAGCCGACCAGGACTTCGCTCTGGGTACGGCATGGGTCAAACCCAATGGAGACATCGTTGTCGTCGGCCTTCCGCTGCCGTCAGGCATGTCCGACACGGTCAGCCGCATCCGCACCGCTGCCGATACCTACTGGACCCTCTTCCGCACGCGACGCTCCATCCGCAATCAGTACATGCTGTTGCTGCTCATGATCACCGGCCTGGCCCTCTTCGCCTCGGTCTGGCTTGGTCTGCACCTCTCGCGGCAGGTTACCCGGCCGGTAGAAACTCTGGCCGACGCAATGGAGGACATCGCCGCCGGCAACTATGCCCGGCGCGTAGAGGCCAGCGCCACCGA
>JAEKKE010000714.1 GCA_019510535.1 Acidobacteriota bacterium | reverse complement strand
TTGCCGACAGCCACCGCAGGCAGCAGATAGTGCGAGGCCGTCTGCACACCCATAACGTTATGCGCGAACTCATCGCCCTTCTTCATCCAGCTATAAGGCAGGCGCACGTAGAGCTTGAGGAAGTCGAAGTCCAGCGCATGCAGGCGCTGGAACTCGCGCTGCAGCTGAGCCTCGCTTGTCGTCGCGATCATCATCGGGTAATAGACGCGCTCGCCATCGACGGCCTCACCCGTAGCAAAGAGACGCGGACCGACGGCAGCGCCGGAGACAAAGGCTTCTTTCTCTTCGACAGCACGATAGGCGTTATCAGCCATGTCGCGCAGCGTGGTGATGCCGTAGGCCATCCACAGGCGGCCCATCCGGTCGCCGTAGTAGATGGAGTTATCAGAGTTCGGGGCGCTTCGATCACCTTCGCGCCCGGAGGCGCAGGTTTCGCGCCATGCGGTGTGACTGAGACCACGCGGTTGCCGGTCACCAGGACATCGACGTCCGTCTGGACATCGGGGCCACTCCCCTTCCAGAACTTGCCCGCATGGATCACGGTCGAGCCCGTGGGCTGCTCCGGCGTGTACTTCAGGTTGACCGCCACCGGCGTAATGACTTTGGTCTTGCGGTCGATCAGCTTCAGCTTGCCGTTGTTCAGATAGAGAAGCTTCGATCCGTCGCCGTTATAGGTAGGCGCATCGGTCACCTCATTGTTCAGCGGCTCAGCCTTGCCTGCCGGGACACCGTTTTCATCCACAGGCATGGTGTAGAGCACGTCGCTCATCACGAAGGCCATCTCCTTGCCGGTGGGCGAGTAGACAGGGCCGTCTTCCGTACGGGTTGTCACCGACTCAAACGGAGCCGGCTTGTGCCATGCCTGCTTCTTCGTCGCAATGTCTACCAGCAGGATGTCGCTGGTGCCTTCGCGGAAACGCTTGGTATACGGATGAATCGTCGCGATGGCCAGAGTCTTGCCATTGGCGGAGAAGCCGGCGCGTCCTGGGAAGAAGGTCGCCGGGGCAACAATCGAATCCTTGCCGGTCGCAATCTCCGTCAGATGCGTGGCTCCGGTCTGGTCCTGCGAGGTAAACCATTTGCAATCCGGCGAGAGTGCCGGGAAGATCTGCGCGGTGGTCTTCGAAGGCGAAGGATGCTTCTCCTCGCCGGTCTTCGGATCGAACAGGTAGACGTTCTCCACGCCATCCTTATCCGAGACATACGCGATCCACTTCCCATCAGCCGACCACATTGGTCCCTGCTTGTAGAAGC